>DATMMV010000136.1:0-13730 GCA_035569635.1 Bacteroidia bacterium
AGTTACGAAAGTGTAAAAAAAGAACTAGAAACGATTTTAAAAACTGTTCCGAATGCAATTGTGTTATTGCACGATACATTTTACCAATCGGAGGACTCAGGTTATAACATCGGCCCCAACAAAGCGATTGAAGATGTATTAGGCGAAAATAAAAATGCATACAAGATTATTTCAACGAATACCGGTTTGCCTGGCATGACTTTATTATATAAAAAATAAAATGGTGATAGTAAATTTAATGGGAGGGTTGGGCAATCAGATGTTTCAGTACGCTGCAGGGCATGCACTTTCATTAAAATTAAATACAGAGTTCAAATTAGACCATTCCTTTTTAGAAGCGGATAGCAAAGGCACATATACCCAAAGGCATTACGAATTAAATGTATTTAATGGTTTGCAAAGAAGAGCTGAAAATGAAGAACTTTTAAATATAGCCAAAGCCCGTAAAAAAAATATCCTCAGTGCAATTTTTAAGAAAAGTAATTTCACTATTTATAACGAGCAAGGCTTTCCTTACAACAAAGAAATAGAAAATTTATCAGGAGATATTTATTTAAACGGCTTTTGGCAATGCGAAAAATATTTTGCAGGTATGCGCCAAACTATTTTGGACGATTTCTCTTTAAAAACACCTTTAAGTAAAGAAGCCGTGGCGATTAAAGAAGAAATTAATGCGAAGCCGGCATCCGTCTCCATTCATTTCCGGCGTGGAGATTACGTTAAATTAGAATCAGCTTCTGTATTTCACGGTACCGCTGAATTGGATTATTATCGCCAGGCCATTGAAATTATTCAATCAAAAATTAATTCGCCAATCTACTATATTTTTTCCGACGAAATTGATTGGGTAAAGCAGAATTTTAAAATTGAAAATGCAACTTATGTCAACGGGTTAAAAAGTCACGAAGACTTAGAACTAATGAAAAATTGTAAGCACAATATCACCGCAAACAGCAGTTTCAGTTGGTGGGGCGCTTGGCTGAATACTAATTCTGAGAAAACAGTTATTGCTCCCCAACAATGGTTTAAAGACATTTCCGTAAATACAATTGATTTAATTCCCTCATCCTGGCACAAAATTTAAACATATTGCATGTTGTGCAAGAGTACCAACCCGCCATTGGGGGAATGGCAGAAGTTGTTAAACAACTTTCTGAAAGGCTGATTGCAATGGGGCATAAGGTTACTGTTGCAACCGGTACACATCCCGGCAGGGAAAATGAAATTATTAATGGAGTAAGGATTATTTCTTTTCCGATTACTGGTAATTCCGTGTCAGGCTATCAGGGAAACATCAAAGAATATGAAGATTTCTTATTAAACAGTAATTTTGATGTCGTAACTTTCTTTGCAGCACAACAATGGGCAACGGATATCGCATTACCGTTGCTTGAAAAAATAAAAGGGAAAAAAGTTTTTGTCCCTACCGGCTTTTCCTATTTTCACAATCCCGCCTACTCTGCTTACTATGAAAGCATGAAAACATGGATGAAGCATTTTGATGCCAATGTTTTTTTAGCCAGCAATTACCAGGACATAAACTTTGCTAAAGAAAACGGGATTACAAAAAACCATTTAATTCCCAATGGTGCTTCCGAAGAAGAATTTGATTCGCCTGTTAAAATTAATATTCGGGAAAAATTAAATATTACAAAAGATTCCTTTTTTATTCTTCACGTGGGGAGTTTTACGGGAGCAAAAGGCCAGCCGGAAGCGATTAAAATTTTCCTGAAAACAAAAATAAAAGACGGAGTTTTATTTTTAAGTGGCTACAATAACAAACAACTTAATAAATTACTTTTCTCCCACCCTCGTTTTATGTGGTTAAAATTACAGGCATTTTTAAAAGGGAAAAAAATAATCGTAACGGAACTAAACAGGCAGGAAACTGTCGATGCGTATAAAACCGCAGATTTGTTCTTATTTCCGAGCAACATAGAATGCTCGCCGATAGTTTTATTTGAATGCATGGCTGCTAAATTACCTTTTGTTTCTTCTGAAGTCGGTAATACTGCAGAAATTGCCCAATGGGGAGGTAATGGCTTTATTATGCCAACCGAAAAAGATGAAATTGGTTGGGGGAAAATTAAAATTAAAGAGAGTGCGAAGTTACTTGAAGAAGTTTGCAGCAATAAAAACAAACTGAAAAAAATGGGCGAGAACGGATATACCGCCTGGAAAAATAAATTCACCTGGAAAAGAATCGCTGAACAATACGAAAAACTATATCTTAGTTTATAAATGCCGGATAATAAACATATCCCGCTTGTTTCTGTACTGCTCCCGGTATACAATTCGGCTGCTTATGTCAAATCCGCCATTGAAAGTATCCTTAAACAAACTTTTATTGATTTTGAATTACTGATTATTAATGATGGCTCTACAGATAATTCTTTTTCATTAATTTCTTCTTTTTCAGATTCAAGAATCCGCATAATTAATAATGAAAAAAACATTGGCCTTACCGCAACTTTAAATAAAGGCATTGATTTGGCAAAGGGTAAATATATTGCCAGAATGGATGCCGACGACATCAGTTTTCCTGAGCGGTTTGAAAAACAAATAAATTATCTTGAAAAAAATATTACTGTCAGCCTGCTTGCCACACGTACTGCTTTAATAAATACAGAGGGAGAAATAACGGGCGAATGGAATGATGATGTGAAATACACTGACGGAAATTCTATACGAAAACAAATGGCTTTTTCAAATTGCATTGTACATCCTTCAATAATGATTCGTGCCGATATATTAAAAAAATACAAGTATAACGACTATCAGAAAAGCGCGGAAGATTGGGATTTATGGTTACGTTTACTTGCTGACGGACACAAGATTCACAAACTGAATGATATATTACTTCATTACCGAGTTCATCCGCAAAGTACTATGGCTGGTGAAAAACAAATAACACTTCAGCAACGCTTAATTAAAATAAAAAGAAAATTTTTAGCGCATCAGTTTCCGAAACTTAATTCCTATTATTTCCTTGTTTTTTATTCCCTGCTACGCAATTGCGGGAGTCATTTAAAGTTTAATGTACTTCCACCATTTTTAAGAAGTATTAAGCGATTCCTTACTTCTTCGCCGTTTACTGTAATCAGCCAATACAGTAAATTAAAAAATACACTTGCCACCCATAAAACAAATACTTTTTTCTTTTTTCCGTACACACACATAGGTGGCGCAGAGCAAGTTCATGCTGATATAGTACGTGTATTTAAAGAACAAAAACCGCTCGTGTTCTTCACTGCTTTTTCAAAAGACAAAAAATTCTTAAATAAATTTGAAGAGAACGCCTTTGTTTTAAATATTCCTGACGCGTTAAATTACCCTTTCCTTTACAAAAAGTCTCAAAAATTAATTTCAGATTATATAAATAAACAGGACAAAGCCGCGGTTTTCGGTTCTAATTCCGGTTATTTTTATGAGATAAGTTCATTTCTGTCTTCACAAACTAAAATTATTGATTTGATTCATGCCTTTAAATATCAATCTGAAGGAAATGATATTCATAAAAAATACTTAGCTGTTAGTCAGAAATTTTCCAACAGAGTTTTTGTTTCATCGGCAGCCCTGGAAGAATTCAAAAAATTCTGCTTTCATCAAAATTGTTCCCGTTCCTATTTCAGCAAATTAAAATTGATACGTAATTGTGTTAAAATATCTCCGTTCACAAAAAAACAAAACAAGGAAGCTTTACAAGTTTTATTCGTAGGACGCAACAGCGAAGAAAAAAGATTTCCCTTGTTTTTAAAAATAGCCGGTGGACTGAACACAGAATTACCCGGAAAATTTTCTTTCCATGTAATCGGGATTAAAGGAAATATCTTCGGAATTAATTTTTACGGAGAAATAAGCAACAAAATAGAAATACAAAAGCACTATCTAAATGCGGATACATTAATACTCACGTCTTACCGTGAAGGTTTCCCTATGGTAATTATGGAAGCTATGGCAAATGGTGTTGTTCCCATTAGTACTCCTGTGGGAGATATTCCGACACATATTAAATCTGATAACGGGTTCCTCACTTCAGATATAAAGGAAGAAACAGTTGTAACTGAAATGTGCGAAAAACTTAAATGGCTTTCCGAAAATAAAAATGAATTAAACACGCTTTCAGAAAATGCATACAATTACGCAAAGGCCAATTTCTCTGAAGAGCGTTTTGCCGCCGAATACAAATCTTTATTTAACGCATAATAGAGTTGTGTACCCGGAGCAGTAATTATTAAACTATTTTTCTTTCACTAAGAAGTTTTTTTAATTCTTCACCAAAAACATCCCAGTTTAATTTTTTCTCAAACAACTCACGACTGCTTTTACTCATTTGCAGATAGAGTTCTTCATTCCTGAACAACCCCGCTATTTTCTCTGCGTAATCTTTTCCACTTGCTTTTTCAGGCATTAAATACCCGTTTACACCATCCTGCAAAGCTCCTCCTACTCCACCGGTATTTGTTCCTATCGAAGGAATTCCGTAAGAAGAAGCCTCGCAAAAAACCAAACCATAAGCGTCAATTTTTGTCGGCAAAATAAAAATATCACTTTGTAAAAATAATTCTTCGAGTTTTTTAGCCTGCTCGGGAATATTTTTATTAAGGAATTCGTAATTAATAATTTTTTGGTGCTTAAATTCTTCAGGCACTTTACAGCCTGCAACTGTAAGTGTGGAATCAATTCCTGTTTTTATTAATTCACTTAAACACTCAACAGCCACAGGGCCGCCTTTCGCATTCCAGTCAACACCAATAAATAACAAATTACAAATATTATTTTTTCTCTTTTGCAAAATAATTTCTTTCGTAGGATACATATCCATATTTGCCCCGAACGGAAGAACGGCTACTTTATCGTTATTTACTCCGTAAGATTTTATAACAGAATCAACAGCCCATTGCGAAGGATATAAATTCAATGCGCAATTTTGCAAAGCAATTTTTTCAATCTCTAAACTTTGTTTTTCTGAAGATTTCCAAAGATCAGTAAATATTTTATGGTAGTTAAGAGAAGCGACAACTGTTCTGTCGCCAATAGAAATTATTGGGACACTCGTTTTCAAAAATGCAACCGAGGCAATATTTCCCGGGCAAACAATTAAATCATATTTCTTTCCATGCAATTTTTTTTCAAATATCGCAGAACAGGCTTTTGCATAAATCTTAGTGTGCCTGTAATCAAATCGCTTGTTGAAAATTTTAAGCGACAAAAAATTTACCGCCTTACAAACAAAACTTACAAAACCGGGTTCAGCAGGGCCCAAAGTATCCACATCACCCAAATGTTTACGTAAAGTTTGCAATAAATAATAATTTGTTCCCGACCAGGAATGGCGGTCGTTGGGATCAACAATAGTTATGTAGGCAATTTTTAAACGCTGCACAATATCGTAAAGCTAAGCAAAAACTACGAAAACAGTTTTTGCAATTCCTTAGCCAGATTTTCTATTTCTTTGGTTGTATTAAAAGCATGTAAACACACCCGCAAACGCTCACCACCCTCTTTTACAGTTGGGCTTTTAATTGCGCGTACATCGAATTTTTTTTTCCGTAATGCTTCAGAAGTTTTAACCGCATATTCGTTTCCCGGAACTAAAAAACAATGTATAGCGCTATGGCTTTTAATTTTATTTGTAGTGTTTGCCGAAAGTTTATTGAATAAATTTATTTTTCCGTGCAAAGATTTTACCTCTTTACTCTTTTGCAAAATTGTGTAAGAAGCCATGATTGACGCAATACTTGCGGGTGGCAAAGCGGTTGTATAAATAAATGAACGTGCATAATTTACAAGGTAATCAATCAAGTCTTTATTGCCGGCAACCGCAGCTCCGTGAGTGCCCAACGCTTTTCCGTATGTATATACCCGTGCAAAACAATCCGCTTCAATTTTTAATTCGTTGCACAAACCACTTCCGTGTTTTCCGAAAACACCGGTTGCATGGGCTTCGTCAACAATCAGGTGCGCTTTGTATTTTTTACAGACCTCAGCAATTTCTTTTAAAGGAGCATTATCTCCGTCCATGGAGAAAACCGATTCGGTAACAACATAAATATGTTTTGTATTACCGTCTGTGGGTGAAAGTGAAACAGCCGAGTGCCTTTCTAATAAACGTTCCAAGTGTACCACATTGTTATGTCTGAATTTATAATTATCGGCAAAACTCAAACGCATTCCGTCTATGATAGAAGCGTGACATAATTCATCGTACAAAACCAAATCGCCGCGCAATGCTACTGAAGAAAGTAAACCTACATTGGCATCGTAACCCGAGTTAAATAAAAGCGCGCTTTGCGCGTGATGAAATTTTGCAATTTGCTTTTCGCATGCTGCCGCAATTTTGCTGTTTCCACTCAATAAGCGTGCGCCGGTTGAACCTTCCTGCCGAAGTTTATATTGCCTGGTAATTTTTTCTTTTATTTTTTTTAATTCTTTGCTTTTGGAAAAGCCCAGATAGTCGTTCGAAAAAAAATCAACAGACTTTGTTCCAGCTACAGAAAGTTGCCTGAAATTATTTTCATTTTTTCTTTTATCAAGTTTGGATAAAAGCTTTTTTGGGAAATGATTCATTGAACAGAATTAATTAGTGCTATGCTGCTCAATCGGTTGTTTCTTATCAGCAAAAGCGGGTTTCGGAGTTAATCCTAACAGCGCGAACATATCCATATCCTCATTGAAACAAGGATTTGGTGTTGTAAGTAATTTATCTCCTGCAAAAATTGAATTTGCTCCGGCCATAAAACACAATGCCTGTCCTTCCATACTCATTGTTAATCTTCCTGCCGATAAACGCACCGAAGTATTCGGCATAACAATACGTGTTGTTGCCACCATACGTATCATATCCCAAACGGGAACAGGAGTTTGATTTTCTAATGGTGTTCCTTCAACAGGAACTAAAGCGTTAATGGGAACACTCTCCGGTTGCGGAGTTAAATTCGTTAGCGTAAATAACATTCCGATTCTGTCATCCACACTTTCTCCCATACCAATAATTCCACCCGAACAAACCGTCATCCCTGCTTTACGGACATTATCAATGGTTTTTAGACGGTCGTCATAAGTACGCGTAGAAATAATATCTCCGTAAAATTCTTCAGAGGTATCAATGTTGTGATTGTACGCATACAAACCTGCATCCGCGAGTTTTTTCGCTTGCTCTTCAGTAAGCATTCCGAGTGTACAACAAACTTCCATGTTTTTGCTGTTAATGGTTTTAACCATCTCAAGCACCTTATCAAAATCTTTGTTGTCGCGCACTTCTCTCCATGCCGCACCCAAACACATACGTGAAGCTCCTCCCGCTTTGGCATTAGTGGAAGCTTTGTCAACTTCTTCAATACTCATCAGTTTATGTACTTTAATATCGGTATGGTAGCGTGCTGCTTGCGGACAATACGCGCAATCTTCGGCGCAGCCACCGGTTTTTATAGATAAAAGCGAACTTACCTGCACCTCGCCTGCTTTATGAAATTGGCGATGAATAGTAGCGGCTTCGTAAACCAGTTCTAAAAGGGGTTTGTTATAGATATCCAGGATTTCCCGGCGGGTCCATTTTTTCATGTGTTTTCAATAAAGTAATTTCCACAAATGTAATTAATAGAACGAATAAATAATTAATGTGATAAATCCGTTTTCCGGACATGGCCTTTTTATGCCCGGCGGTGTATTTTTAGGAATTGACGGGCAGAAAGCCGAAAAAACGGTATTTTCTCTTTAAAAATTCTTTTCTATAATCTTGTAAAAAGCACTATATTTGTTACTTAGCAAAATTTTTTGCCAATTATGAAGAAATTTTTACTCGTATTATCACTTTTTGCAGGTTCTTTTGGTTCGGTTTTGAAAGCCCAGATTGACACTCTTTTTTGGTTTGTTGCTCCCGAAGTATCTCAGGGACTGGGAGATAGGCCAATCAAATTATATTTCAACACATATAACCAAGCTTCTGCCGTAACCATTTCTTTACCTGCAAGGATTGGTGTTGCTCCTGTAGTTAAGAATATTGGGCCAAACACAACCGATTCGCTTGATCTTACTCTTCTAATTGATAGCATTGAAAACCGCCCGGCAAACGCTATAAACCGCGCCGGAATTTTAATTCAGGCTACGCACAATATCTCTTCTTATTACATGGTAAATTCTAATGGTAATAAGGAGATTTTCACATTAAAAGGTCAAAAGGGTATTGGAAATGATTTTTTCACTCCGATGCAGGAATTATGGAACATGGGTGTTACCGCACCCGCCTCTTTTTCCTCAATAGAAATTGTTGCTACTCAAAATAACACTACCGTTTTAATCACTCCGCGGTTCGACGTTACCGGCCATGTGCGTAACAATAGCTTTTCGATAATATTGAATAAGGGGCAAACCTATTCTGCTCAGGATAATTCCGCTTCAAAAGATTCAAGCCTTGCGGGCTCAATTATTTCATCTAATAAACCCATTGCCGTAACCATTTATTCAGGAGCCGTTTCTGTGGGAGGATGCCTTGGTACGCTTGGTGATCAACTTACAACTTCGGCATACATCGGAACTGATTATGTAGTGAATAAAGGCTCGGGGATTTCTGAGGGTGTTTTTGTACTTGCCACACAAAATAACACTACCATCACTTTTGATGATGGTACCGGACCCACAACCAAAACTATCAATTGGAGCGAAACAGATTTATTTACCATTACCAAACCTCTCACCAGCATACATTCTACAAAACCCATTTATGTTTGGCATGCAACCAACCTGGGTTGTAAATTAAGTGCGGCACAAGTTCCGGCTATTTATTGCCAGGGTACTTACAGTGTTTCGTTTAACCGCCCTACCAACGACACTTTTGCGCTGAATCTTTATACACGTAACGGGTATCAAAACAGTTTCAAGGTTAACGGAAATGCTTCTTTAATAACCGGCGCCGCCTTCAATCCGGTTCCCGGAACAGGCGGTTCTATTGTAAGCGCAAAAATTTATTTTACCCCGGCACAAATTCCTACGGGTATTAATCAAATAATTACCAATACCGGAGATATTTTTGGTTGTGCAATTCATAACGGCTCTTCAACAGCTGGCGCAGGTTTTGGATACGTTAGTCAGTTTGAGGCCTATCCTTTTATTAATGCAGGACCAGCCACCGCTACCGTTTGTTCTAATTCAAGTTTACCTTTAAGCGCTACTATTGGTGGTGGAAATGTATCAGGAACCTGGAGTACTAATGGTTTCGGGGCTTTTGCAAGCGGCACAAGTGCTCTGACAAATACTTATGTTCCAAGCGCCTTAGACACTTTAATCCACCCCATTTTATTAATACTTACTACTAACGGACCATGTACTCAATTAAAAGATACAATTGTTTTAACGGTTAATCCGCAACCTTTGGTAAATGCGGGTGCTGATCAGGTCATTTGTGCTAATAATCCGTTTGTTCAGTTAGGAGGCAGTGTTACTTTGGGTGCAAGTACAGGCATGTGGTCTTCTTCAGGTACAGGAACTTTCTCTCCCAATAATACAAATATGGGTGCGGTTTATACAGCAAGTAATGCTGATACCGCAGTTGGACATGTATGGATAATTTTAACCTCTACTAACAACGGGGGTTGCAATGCGGTTATCGATAGCATGAAAGTTACTATAAACAATGCTCCCGGTGTTGACGCAGGCCCTGCAACTACTTCGGTTTGTGCAAATAATGCAACCGTAACATTAAACGGAACTTTACACGGAAGTGCAACTTCAGCTAAATGGACCAGCACGGGTACCGGGTTTTTTTCACCCAGCAACTTAAGTTTAAGCGCAACTTATAATCCCAGTCCGGCAGATATTACTTTAGGCACAATAACTTTAAAATTAACCACCACAAATAACGGCATGTGCAATTCTGCCGAAGACAGTATTGTTGTAACATTTACCACGCCACCTTTGGTTAATGCCGGCGTCGATATAGATGCTTGTGTAAACGCAGCAACATTTACTTTGAGCGGAAATGTAAGCGGTGCCACAACAACAGGTTCGTGGAGTGGTGGTACAGGTATTTACTCTCCCAATAACACCACATTAAATGCAACTTATACGCCTACCGCAAGTGAAATAGCCAATGGCATTTTAATTCTTACTTTAACTTCTACCAATAATTCAAACTGCAACGCGGCCAGTGACGCCGTTCAAATTAATTTCAGGGCAAAACCGTTTGCTAATTTCTCATCCGCAAATACCTGTTTAAATTCAGGCACCAACTTTACCGATTTTTCATTGCCAAGCGCGGGATCGTTGGCAAGCTGGCATTGGAATTTTGGCGATGCCGGTGTTTCATTTGTGCAAAACCCTGTACATAATTATACGAGCGCTGCTACTTTTACTGTTCAGTTAATTGTAAAAAACACTTATAACTGTTATGATACCACTAAAAAACCGGTTACTGTTTATCCTCTTCCGGTTGCCAATTTCGGGATTACGCGCCAATGCAGCGGAACTTATTTAAATCTGCATTTTCACGACAGCACTACGATTGTTGCCCCGGATTCTGTTAAAAACTGGTTCTGGGATTTTGGCGGAATAGGTAACAGTAGCCAACAAAACCCCACACAGTATTTCCCCGGGCAAGGAACTTACTTTATTACTTTAATTGTTACGTCGAACCATAATTGCAAAGACACGGCTGTACAATCTTTTGCCTTAACGCCTCGTGCACATGCAGGATTTTATTTCAGTATTCCGCAAGGACAAAACACCGGTACAAGTGTGAATTTTGTGGATACTTCTAAATACGCTTCTTCATGGAACTGGACTTTCGGTGATTTGCCTCCCGGAACCTCTGTGGCGCAAAATCCCACTTACATTTATTACTCAAACGGAAATTATATTGTAACCCAGGTTGTGCATGACGGCTACGGATGTACGGATACAGCAAGGCACGTGGTAAAAATTAATAATGTTACCAACGAAATTACCGAGCTGATCCCAAATGCTATTTCTCCTAACGGTGATGGCAAAAACGATATCTGGCATTTGGAATTTATACAATCATTTTATCCCAATGCAAACATAGAAGTTTATGACCGGTGGGGAGTTCAGGTATTCAGTTCCGTGGGTTATACAAAAGCCTGGGACGGAACTTATAGCGGAAAAGATTTACCCGCAGCTTCTTACTATTATGTAATCGATTTAAAGGATGCAAAACATCCGAGTCCGTATAAAGGAGCGGTGTTACTCTTAAGATAAAAAAATTATGAAAAGAATTTATTTATACATTGTTTTATTAACGGGGATAACTTCGGTGAACATTTTTTCGCAGCAAATGCCTTTGTTTACAAATTACCTGCTTAATGCGTACGCGTTTAATCCTGCAGTTGTAGGTTCCAATAATTACATCCAGGCCAATATGAATTACCGCAATCAATGGACGGGTTTTGAAGGAGCTCCTAAAACTTATATGGCAAGTTTATACGGCCCTTTCCGTAAAAGTACCAAAGTTGGTTTTGGAGGAATGATTTCAGCGGATATTACAGGCTTATTGCAACGAACCGGTGGTTATTTAACATACGCGTATCACATAAAAATTAATGATGCATGGAAATTGGGCATGGCACTTTCTGCCGGAGCAACACAATACCGGGTACGTTTGTATGATGCAAAAATTTATGATAAAGACGACCAGGTTTTAAACGGAAGTTTACTTTCCAAGATAGCTTACGATGTAAACGCGGGTTTTTATTTGTATCGTAGAAACGCGTTCATCGGCTTATCGGCTTCTCAGGCAAATAACAAAGTAGATTTCAGTAATTCAAATAGTCGTTTAACTCCGCACATATATGCGATGGCCGGTTATACTTATAAAGTCAATAAAAAATTCGGCATCCAGCCCTCTACGCTTATTAAATACAACGCTCCGGTTGGTGTTCAACCCGAATTCAGTGTGCGCGGCATTTATATGAAACAATTCTGGGCAGGCTTTTCCTACCGAATGAATGACTCATACAGTATAACACTTGGCGGGGTTTGTATGGAAAGAATCAGTATTGCTTACGCGTATGATTTACCTTTTTCGGGAATCCGTAAATACACCAACGGCTCACACGAACTGATGCTTGTTTACAGCTTTATTAAAACCAAAAAACAGCACGACGCGGACGAAGAAGAATTCAACACCATTGACAACAGTTTTAAAAGTAATTTAAAAAACAAAAAGAAGCCTGCTTCGGAAGAAGGGGAGAAATAATTTTTGTTAAGGTAAATTTTAATTAAAACATCGAAAGATGAAGAGAATGAAAAAAATAATACTTGTACTTGGTTTACTTCTTTTTAAGCTCAGTACATCGGTTGCGCAAATTGATACAGCCTTTTGGTTTGCCGCCCCATGGGTAACCCCCAGTCATAATGGGAACGTGCCGGTTTATTTACGATTAGCCACGTTTGGTAACCCTACTAAGGTACGCGTATATCAACCTGCCGGAACTTATGATACTACCATAATTATACCTGCTAACTCCCTTTACTCACATACTTTATCCTGGGTAATTAATTCTTTTGAAAATAAACCTGCTAATACGGTACTTCCAAATGGTTTACGTATTCATTCAGATTTTCCAATTACTGTTGTCTATGAAGTTGTAACCTTATCCTTCCTTAATCCTGAAACTTTTTCTTTAAAAGGACAAAATGGCCTGGGTGTTGAATTTGTTGCACCCTTTCAAACCAAATGGAATAACGGACCTTTTAACCCAGTGATGCCTTATTCTCAAATTGGTATTGTAGCTACGCAAAATGCCACTACTGTTTGGATAACCCCCAGATGCAATGTTGTTGGCCACCCTGCCAACGTAACCTACTCAATTACTTTAAATGAAGGCGAATCTTATACGGTCCAAAATGTAACTGAAAATGAATCGATAAATGGAAATAATTTAAGCGGAACCATTATTGTATCCGACAAACCCGTTGCTGTTACTGTTGCGGATGATTCCGTGTGGGAACAATCTGCAGGAGGTTGCCGGGATTTAATGGGCGACCAGATAGTACCAACAGATGTAATAGGAAAAGAATACATTGTTAATATTGGCCAAATGTATGCGGCTTCACAGGAAGGAATTTTTATTGTGGCCACAAAAAACTTTACAACTGTAACTATTAATGATGGTGCTATAACAACTCACACCCTAAATCAAGGCGATACCTGGAGTTATAACGTTACCCAACCATTAACCTATGTAACATCGGATAAAAATATATACGTAATTCAGGCCAGCGGTTTTGGCTGCGAGTTAGGAGAAGCGATACTTCCTCCCATTAATTGCTCAGGCTCAAACCAGGTTAGTTTTACACGTACTAATAGCCAAAGTTTCTTAATTAACCTTGTTTGTAAAAATGGAGCACAGGGAGCTTTTACACTAAACGGAAGTACCGCGCTTGTTACAGCAGGAATGTTTTCACCCGTACCGGGTACCGGCGGAGTATGGGTTGGTGCACAGGTTCCTTTTACTACCGCGCAAATACCTACCGGAACAGCCAATTTGCTTACAAATTCCATTGATAATTTCTCTATGGGAGTTATTAATGGCGGTACTACAACCGGATGTTTGTTTCATTACATGTCTTCATTCATACGCCGCGTTTATACTAATGCAGGGGCAGATATGATTATGTGTACCAACAATATTAATGTAAATCTTAACGGAAGTGTTACGGGTGGAACAACCAGTGGTGTTTGGACCACTCCCAATGGTACCGGCGTGTTTACAAAT
>DATMMV010000137.1:0-34804 GCA_035569635.1 Bacteroidia bacterium
GAGTATTTAATTCCTTCGGTAGGATGAAAAACGTATTCCACGTCAATATTCGGGTACAGATTTTTATACGTAATTTTTTTGAAGGCTTTAATGTAATTTATGTTTATGACATCTTCTCCTTGTGCAAGAGCATAACTGAAATATTCCGAAGCCTCTTCTTCGGCTACAATTTTTACATTTGGATTACTGTTTTCCCATATAAGGTGAACGTAATCTCTTTTTACATTGGCGCTTCGCTCTTCTTTTTCTTTTTCCTGCCACTCAGAGAAAGATTTAAATTTTTCACGCTCTCTCTCGTGTTCATTTTCCTCTTTTTTCGGCATGCTTTTAAAAAACGCGTAGGTAAGGCCCGTAGCAGAAAAATAAAATTTAGTGCGATCATGATCGATAGCAAATTGTATTTCTCTGTCGTTTACTTTAGGGAACTGCCCCTTGTTTTCAATGAAAACTTTTGAGGGTTGCCAGTTTGTGGCCCATGACTTATCACCTTCATGTGCTAGCAAATTTGCGCTTAGTAAAACGGGTAAAGAGTTCAGAAGTAATTTTTTCAGCATGGATTTTTATTTTTTAGAATTCTTGTTTTTATTATTACAAGGGCCAATTGCAAATTTACCAAAGGGTATAAATTTTACAGAAGGGCCAGCCCCTGTTTCATTCTCAAAAATAAAGCAAAAACAGGCCTTTTTTGAGAGAAATTAGAAGGATTCTTGGGAGTCTGAATTGGTCTAAAATGAGCTTATTCCAACATTACGTTGTAAACATCGGTTTTATTTCTTGGGATATTCTTAACCACAAAGGGGGCGGGCAACGGGATATCCTCCACCAAGTCAAAAAAAGCGCAGCCTTTGCTAAGCCCTTCAAAAACCAATGTAAAACAGTTATTGGTACTGCCGAAAGTCCATTCGGGTGCAAATGAAATATTAAAAGCGGTAATGAGTTTAGCCATTCGGCCACTTTCTTTTTCAATCAAAAAGGTACTGGGCCAAACACGAACCGCCGCCAAAGGATTGTAAGTGCAATGCACAACGGTTTGCCGCTCTTTGCTGATTTGCGTTTTGTGTTTGAGTTTCTTTTTGGCCTTTCTTAGTTCTTTTGTTTCTGTATTCATTTTACCGGGTAAAAATACGTTTAAAAACCAATTTACAATCAGGATTGATTTTATAGCTTTGCCGGGATTATTATGGCTGAACCACATATTATATACGAAGACGACGTACTTCTGGTATGCAACAAGCCTGCCGGGTTAATGGTGGAACCGGACCGTAATAATTTTCCGAATCTTTTGCAACAGGTAAAAAATTACCTGAAAGAAAAAACAGGAGAAAAACTTCCTTATATACAGCATTTACACAGGCTCGACAGGCCGGTAAGCGGTGTGGTTTTGTTTACTAAGAAAAAAGAATATTTAAAAAATTTAAGCGAACAATTTGCGCAGCGCACAGTAAAAAAATATTACCTGACTTTAACACAAAATGCTCCCGCGCAGATGGAAAACGTTTTAGAGCAATGGCACCGCAAAGAAAAAAAGAAAGCGGTGATTGTACCTAAAGGAACCGGGTTTGCCGAAAAAATAAAATTGGAGTATAAAGTAATACCTCACGACAAAAATTTCTTGTGGGAAATAGATTTATATACCGGAAAATTTCACCAGATACGGGTTCAGTTGGCTTATTTGGGCTGCCCTGTTTTGGGTGATGAGCTTTACGGTTCTGCAATTTTATATAAACCAAATGCCATCGCGCTTCATGCGGCTAAATTGATTATTCATCATCCTCTTACGAATAAAGAAACGGTGTTTGAAGCGGTTAACGAAGATTTTTAGTTTGCTTGAAATTTATTCACGATTCCCCTGTATTAATCTTTAATTCGAAAAATCCTTCCGTACATTAAACTCTTATTCCTATAATAAGAATATCATCAGTTTGATCGTATTTTTTGTCATTGCGAAAAGTCCATTCATTCATAATCCGTAGAAGCTCCTTTTCTTGTTCCTCCATATTTTTGTCTATAAGAGATAAAAGGGTTTCTTTTAAACGCTTGGTAGAAAACTTTTTACCCTTATCGCCGCCAAACTGATCAGCAAAACCATCCGTAAAAATATAAATAGTGTCATTTTTTTGTATTTCAATGGTATGGTTGATATAATTAAAATGGTTTTCTGTAAGGCCGCCAATAGCTGCTTTTGTAGGCGCGTATTCATTAAGAATCCCATTTCTTATAAGATATAAGGGCCTGTTTGCACCCGAAAATTCCAGTTTATTATTTATGAAATCGTAAGAGCACAACCCTATATCCATTCCGTCTCTTAGCACAGAATCTGTTTCATTTTGCTTTAAAGTCATTTTAATACTGTTGTTCAGTTCAGATAATATATCGGAAGGCCTGGTCAGGTTTTTATCTTTTACCGCGTGTGTAAGTTTGTCATTACCCAACATACTCATAAAAGCACCGGGCACACCATGGCCGGTACAATCGACAGCGGCAATAAAATATTTATTTTGATGTTCAACAAACCAATAAAAATCCCCACTAACTATATCCTTGGGTTTATATACGCCGAAACTTTTTGGAAAAATTCTCTCTACGTCTTTTGTAAGTGGCAAAATAGCTGCCTGGATTTTTTTCGCGTAATCAATGCTATCACCAATTTCTTTATTTTTCAACGCGATTATTTTGTTTTGATCTTCAAGCAAAATATTTGCTTTATGTTTTATACGATATTGAGTTATAAAAAAAACTGCGACAAGCAACAACATGATCAGGCAAAGTGTAAGTACAATTTTTTGTTGCTTATTACTTTCTTCCTCTAACTTAATTTCTGCTTCGCGCTTTTGCCTGTCAATTTCCGCTTGCAGGTTATTGAGTTTTTGGGTGGTTTCGTCTGAATAAATGGAGTCTTTAAGCAACATAGAATTAAGGAGGTGTTGATAAGCTTCTTTATCTTTTCCGGCAATGTGTAATATTTCTCCATAACTGGTTTCGAACTGCTGCAATTGTGGCCTTAATCCCAGTTTTCGTGCGCTGTCTGCAGCTATTTTAATAATTTTTTCGGCAAACTCTGTACTATCAATAGCTTTATAAGTATTTGCAAGAGATGCCAAGCTTGTAACATAGAGCAAAGGATCGCTAACGGTTTTAGTAATGTCTGTGGCTTCTTTTACATACAAAAGGGCTTTTTTATTATTTTTAATTTTCAGATTTAACTCGGTAAGATTAATAAGTATTATAGCTAATCCTCGTTTATTTTTTGTTTCCTTTCTAAGTTGCATTGCTTTCTCAAAATAAAGAATAGCGCTATTATAGTTATTCGACTGATAATAGGCTCCTCCCATATTACTGTAGGCACTACCCAATCCGTTTTTATTATTTACGCTTTTATACAATAGCTCCGCGCGGCGAAGTCTTTCCAAAGCTTTTGTATTTCGGCCAAACATACGATAACATTCTCCCAAATTGTTATTGGTGGAAGCCATCCCGTTTGTATCTTTGATTGACTCCCGGTATTTTAAAGCAAGTAGAAAATTATCGAGCGCCTTATTCATGTTGCCTGTATTCTGGTTGACAAGCCCAAGGGTATTGTAACAAGCCCCTAAAAGTTTCTGATCAGAAAGTTTCTCTCCTATTTCAATGGCAAGAGCGGTAAATTGTGTCGTTTTATCATAATCGCTTTTTATAAAATATCCGAAACCCAAATTCGATAAGGCATAGCCTTTTTCCCTTTCATTGCCGGTTTTCTCAGAAATTTCAATAGCCTTCGTTGCGTATTCAATATTTTTATCGGAGTTGCTCTGCCTGTAAATAGCACAAAGACTATTATACAAAGCAGGTTTCTCATTTTCGTTTAACGTAGTAAGTATTTTTAAAACTGAATCGGCTTTCGGGTTTTGCGATAAGGAATGGAAATAAATAAATATAATTGAAATGAGTAAAAAAAATTCCCGCATAAAATTATTAATGATTGAATAAATATAAGAGAAGATTTTGACTATACCAATAACTATTATGTATTATACTTCCTTGTTTTATTTCCCCGGTCTATCCCTTTCTGCTCCAATTCTTCCATATAATGAAGGCTGACAGAGCTCACACCAAATTATGAATGCTACTTTTTAATTAGCCGGCTCAATCTGTTCTGTATATACTTCTCTGATGTAATTAATGCTTTTTGAATTCTTCTGGCGTAAAAAATGCTATCCATCACCTCCTTATTCCTTTCATGTAAACTTTCATAAGCCGCATCAACCTGTTCTTTCTGCTCTTCAATAACTTTTTTCTGTTTTTGTGTAACTTTAAACCGATTAAATAAGAAAAGTGAAAATACTATTGCCAGGAACAATATTCCCGCTATGGCATAAGTAATAATTTGCTGTTTTTGTTTTTCTTCCTTTGCAACCGCATCTTTCCTTTCTTGTTCAGCCCTGACAGCATTCTCCTTCTTTTCAAACTCATAATTCATTTCAAACCGGGTCATTTCTTTATTCTTTTCCAGATTAAATAAACTATCTTTTGCCAAAGTATACTTTTTATACCTGTTATAAGATTTTTGAAATTGCCCGGTTTCTTCATAAAGAATACTAAGCCGGAGGTTAAACTCCTTTACTGATTCAAGTAAGTGAATTTCTTCAGCTATTACGAGCCCCTGAAGGAAATACCTCTCTGCTTCTTTATATTTTTTTTGTTTCAGAAGCACCTTGCCTATATCGCCGCTGTTTGCCGCTATAATGGTTTTATCTCCCGTTTTTTCACTGACTTCTGCCCCTTTTAAAAAATAATCGAGTGCTTTATTGTAATTATTCTGATGGTAATAAACATTTCCTATGCCGTTTGCAGCCCTTGCGATACCGCTGCTATTTTTCAGTTCTTCTCCGATTTTTAAAGCTTTTAAAAGATAATCTAACGCCAGCGAATAATTCATTCGGGCTTCATAAACAGTTCCGATATCCTCGTAAAGTAATTCAACCCCGATTTTGTTTCCCGATTTTTCTTTGATTTTTAAAGCTTTAAAATAATTTTCAAGTGCCCTCGGGTAATCCCCCTGGTTGTAATAAACAATACCTATGTTTCCTGTAATTATTCCAATTCCTGTTTCGTTTGCCGTTTCTTCATAAATTTTCAAAGCATTGTAATAGTTTTCGAGCGCTTTCGGATAAAATCCCTGATTCCAATAAACAACTCCCAACATAGTATACGCACTTGCCTTACCTTTTAAAAAACCCGTTTTTCCGGCAAGGATTAACGCTTCATTGCCTAACCACAAAGCTGTATCCATTTTTCCTATCACCCTGAAATGCCAACAAAGAGATGTCAGATGTTTAACTTTGTTGGTATCTTCTTTATCAGTTTTAAGCAGTTTAAGTAGTGAATCAATTTTATGTTTTGAGTTTATCGCAAATGAGGTATAAAAAATAAATAGTCCAAATATTGTTAAACCCAGCCCTATTTTTTTCATTTTTGATTTTTTAATTAATCTTAAATATAAGAGTTTTGGCGTTAGTTTTCACCATGAAATTTACAAGTTTTATGCAAGTATAAAAACTAAAAATCCTCAACCCGAATTAAACAGAGTTTAAAACCGTGAGGATTTTTAGTTTACAGAAATATGAATTACTCCTTCACCAACTTACTGAATCTTTCCTGCACCTGAATGGTATAAATACCAGAAGATAATTTACTCAGGTCAATTTGCTCTTGAATGTTTTTGCTTTTTGTTTCAAAAACAATTTCACCCAAAGAATTGAAAATAATAATTGAGCCAAGCTCTGTTGAAGATTGTATGATTACGTTATTTATAGAAGGATTAGGGTAAACATTAACAGGATTATTTTTTTGTATTTGATTAGCACTTGTTGTAAAACAAGCCCCACTAAGAGGTAAAAACCTCCAAGCTTCATTAACAACTGTCCAGGTATTTGGATAATTACGACCAGGTGGGCAAACAGCATTTGTAGCTGTGGCATCTTGTATACCAACAATCCCATATCCACCATTCCACTGAGCACATGAGAAACTATTTTTAATATATACCTCGATATAATTTGTACTTTCATACAGAGCAATCTGAAAAGTTGAATTTGGAGTGCCTCCACACGTACTTGTACTACTTATATTGTCAAATAGAGGAATGCTATCCCAGCTTACCACAAAAATTCTATTGGGAGAAGTACCGATTAATTGATAATATGAATTTCCACCAAGAGCAGGGTCAATGTCTCTGAATGCTCCACAAATCGTATTTATGGGCATATCGATTGTATTTGGCAAAGCACTGGAAATTGACCATCCATCATATCCAGATGCTTTTGTTGTATCAAAAGATAATTGTCCATTCGCACTTACAATAAGTTTGTTATATGAATTCCCGAAATAGCAAAAATTGAATCCGATATTTATAATGGTGCTCCAAACATCATCAGTTCCGATTAGAAAAGGAGTTCCAACCTCAGCATAAGGAGTATACCCGATAGAATTAACCGTATAAGTTACCGTTTGAATGCCTGAATTTTTATTTGTTCCTGCTTTTGCTCGACTTTCCCTATATTCTGAAGCCAATCGTAATTTTTTATCAATAATATTTTCCTGAGAAAAGGCCTCAAGACTTAGTAAAGTAAAAAGGGTAAACATTGTTTTCATCATTTCATACGTATTTAATTGCAGAACTAAGATACGAAAAAAACTTCTCTTGCAAGAACGTTGTAATTGAACTAACCCTTACTATGAACCCTGAATACTAATGGATAGGTTCCATCCATTTTAGCTCTTCGTTTATCTAAAGTTAATTTAATTGTTGCCATGGCTACAGTTGTTGTAGCTTTCACCTGAAAATTTGCAAGTTTTGTGCAAGTAATAAAAGCAAAAACCCTCAGCCCGAATTAAACAAAGTTTAAAACTGTGAGGGTTTTATTGGCTTGGCACCGTGATCCCGTTTGGATTCGAACCAAAGACCGTCAGCTTAGAAGGCTGATGCTCTATCCAGCTGAGCTACGGGACCATTTTCTTTTTATCGACTCCTTTCCGGAACCGGCTTTCAAGTATTTTTCCTGTTCACGTGCCTCCTTTCTTGTTTTGTATTCTTCAAAAAAGAAAAGCTCCCAAGGAATATATCCTTTTGTTGATTTGGTCTTGCCGAAATTATGTTCTGCCATTCTCCCCGAAATATCTTCGGTCATTCCAACATAAAACCGCAATCCCTTTACTTTACTAACTATAACATATACAAAGAACATTTGTCAAATTTTACTACTCATGCTCCCTGCCTGCCATAACACAGGCCTGCGCGACGGCAGGCAGGTATCCAGCTGAGCTACGGGACCATTAAGGGCTGCAAAAGTACCTATTTTCTGTTAATTATTCTTCTCAATCACAATTTTGTGAGAGGTGGCCTTATTACCCGAAATAATCTTAAGGAAGTAAGTCCCCTGGGCAAAATCAATCAGATCAACCGAAATCTTATTTCTATTGGGGTATGCCTCCAAAATTTTCTGCCCAAGCATATCGTAAAGTTCAATTTTATTCGGATAGTTACTTAAATCATTTATCTCAATGTTTAAATATGTAGTGGCAGGATTCGGGTAAATTACGAGGTTCATTTGACTTCTTATATAATCAAATTCATTTATCACTTTGTTACTTGCCGACAGAATTTTTATATCGGGGTCAAACAAAATAGTATCGGCTTTAAAATTCAAATTCGTATAAATAATTTCTCCGTTATAAGTATGATTAAAAACCAGAATGGTATCGTGTCCCTGCCCTTTTACTTCAATGGGGACAGGCATCTGGTAAAACGGCACTGAAGAGTGAGAGGTTGTTTGATTCAAAATAATTTTTAATTGATTATTTTTATCCTGGTTCCAAATAGTCAGATAACTCGGGTAACCCTGCCCGTAAAACCATTGAGAAAAAAAATTGTTCAGGTTTTGTCCCGACGTTGCTTCAAAATGTTGTTGCAATAAATTGGTGCGTGCAAAAGTATAAGAAAGCGCAGGGTCATTCTGGTAATTTCTTATCGCGGTAAAAAAAGCGTTGTCGCCCAACTTCCATCGCAGCATCTGCAGCAAATACGCGCCTTTTGCATAGGTAAGCCTTCCGCTAAAGAGCCTTCCTACATTGGTTGTATCATCCACGTAAACCGAACCACCCGGCAAAGAAGTAATATTGCTCACCTGTTGTTCCTGCCAGTTACGAAAAGCCGAAGGACCAAACAAACGGCCCAAACTTATCCCGGTGCAATACACGGCAAAACCTTCATTCAGCCAAAGATCGGCCCAGGAACCACAGGTTATATGGTCGCCGAACCAATGATGCGATAATTCATGCGCCAACAAATCAATATAATAACCTACAATGAAAGTCATGGTTTGATGCTCCATCCCTCCGCCCCACCCGAACTGAGCCTGTCCGTATTTTTCACTCATAAAAGGATAGGGAACAAAAAGGCTGTCATAAAATCTTAACACCGTATGCAGTTGCGATTCGGTTTGCCGTGATGCAACGCTATCCTCGGGGTATGTCATATACAAAACAGGTAATTTTCCTGTTGAAAGAATTACCGTGTCAGTGTATTCAGAATAATTTGTAACAGCTGCGCAGATAAGATAAGTAGCGATAGGATATTTATGTTTCCAGTGATATATATTGTTTGCTCCCTGCGGAATTATTTGTTTAAGCAAACCGTTGGAGGCAGCTTTATTTCCTTGCGGACAAGTTATAAATACATCTATCGAATCTGCTTTATCTTCCAGCGTTTGTTTACAGGGCCACCATTCCTTGGCGCCATATGGTTCAGAAAGTGTCCACAAAACAGGAATATTATTTCCGTGTGTGCCTTGTTTGAAAGAACCAAAGCCGGTTGAACCGGGAAAACCATGATAATACACTTTCACCGAATCAAAATTATTTGCCGCAATGGTTGAAGGAAATTTTACTCCGAGTACATCGCCGGTTTGTTGCAAAAAATTAACTTTACTATTGTGGTAATAAACACTGTCGATGTTCATTGTAATTGCAATGTCCATTTGCAGGGAATCCATTGCCGACAACGCTTTAAAATGCATAGCCACAATCCCCGAAATTGCATCAACCGCAGGGTTTAAATTCCAATAGCAACAATAATAATTCACATTGTAATTGCTGCTTAGCGCGCAACTTTTTGCATTATTAAGAGAAAAGAAAGATTTTTTTTCGTTTTCGATCAGTTTGGAAAAATAATTCTGTGCCCATAAAGTATGAGAGAAAAAAATGACTGAGATTAAAACGATTTTCTTCACTTCAATAAAGGTACGAATTATTGCAAAAATGCCTTATACTTTTCTTCCCACAATTATGAGGTCGCACAAAATGCCTTCCATATCGGCAATTTGGGGCATGTGCGCCCATTTTTCGAAACCGTGTTTGTAAAAAAGTTTAAGGCTTGGTTCGTTATGGCCGAAGATAAAACCGGTGAGCGCGGTGATATTTAAAGAAGGGCTTTTTTCTATAGCGTATTCTAAACAGGCATCTCCCAAACCTTTGCCACGGAATTTTTCTTCGAGGTAAATCCCTAATTCAGCTGTTTTATGGTAGGCATGACGACTCTTAAAATCGGTATAACTAATCCAACCAGCGTATTGTCCTGCGTACTCAACCACCAAAAGCGGGCGTGTTTTCGGGTTATGACTGTTGAACCAGGCGGTTTTACTTTCAACGGTTGCGGGTTCTAAATCTGCGGTAACCATGCGGCCGGGAATTGTGGAATTGTAGGTTTCTACAATAGCAGGTAAATCTTTTAGCCCGGCATTTCTGAAAGTGATATTCATATTACATGCTTAAAGGGTGAGAAATTATCCAAAGATAAAAAGTGACAAAATGTAAAACCAACAGCGAAGGCCATATTAATTTTTTGAGATTTATTTTTTCAAGCGCGTCACAAATAATTATAGTGAACGGAAAAATCGGCACAATATAACGTTGAACAGCAATTGTTGAACCGGAACAAAGTGGTAAAATTATACTGATCCAAAGCAAAACATTTAAACTGAGTGGAAATTTTTTGCGGCATAAAATTATTACAGCCACATAAAGCAAAACGTAAACCGAATTAAATTGCGAAGCAAAATCTCCACTGCGAAAAAGCGATAAAAAAGGTAACATACTTTCACGATACCAACCCGCCTGTGCAGCCGAAAAAGCAAAGTACATTCCCGTCATATACTTTTGATAAAGACAATACGCGCCAAACGCCAATGGAGCCGTGATAAAATAAAAACTTCTTAAAAAAGTTGGCCAGTCTAATTTAAAAAGTGTTTTTCCGCGAGTCTCTAAAAAAAATAAATACAAGGGCAAACAAATTACCAGGCCATTTGCACGTATAACAGCAAGAGGAATCAGCAAAAGGGAAAGCGCCCAAAGTTTGTTTTCTTTTATCATGATGAAGCTACCGGCCATTAAAGTAAAAAACAGCGCCTCGGTATAATACATCGAGAAATAATAATTAAAAGGTAAAAGCGCAAAAACAAAAGTGCGGAAAAAGGCTTTTTCCTCAGAAGTACCTAATACTTTTATGTTAAGAAAATAAAAAGAAACAAAACAAAAAAAACAATACAGTAACGACAAAGGAAAAGCTGCGTGGTTAAAATCCAAACCGGTTAACCACATAACAGCTTTTACTGTGAGCGGATATACAGGGAAAAATGCCCATTCGGTTTGATAATATTTTCCTCCATCGGTATGGCCTATTTCTTCCGGCTTATCAATTTTCGGGTAACCGGTAGTTGCAATTCGTTCGTACCAACCGGAATCGCTATTGAAAAATAAGGTGATCAGGTCGCGTTTCCATTCAACCCGCGCTTCTGCAAAATTGCTGTAACAAACTTTATAAAAAAGAAAATACGAAAGTTTTAAAGCAAGCACGAGTAAAAAAATATAGAAAATTCTTTTTCCCATTCTTATTGTATAAATAAATCTTCGGGTTTACGCAGAATAACTTTTGTCGCAACCGCTTTATCAAATAAAATATTCACAGCTTTTCTCCCAATCTCTCCCAGATCTTTAGAGTATTCGTTCACATACAAATCAATATGTTGCTTCATTACTTTCTCGTCCATTTCCTGGGCATGTTGCTTTACAAAACCCATTACGTCGGCTGTATTTGCAAAAGCGTATTCAACACTTTGTTTTATCAGCTCGTTAATCAGAAGCTTTTTTTCTGCAGGAATATTTCTGTTTACTACAATTCCTCCTAAAGGAATAGCCGTCTTTGTTTCAGTTTCCCACCATTCGCCCAAATCCGTAATCTTAACTAACCCTTTTTGCTGATAAGTAAACCTGTTTTCGTGAATGATTAATCCTAAATCTGTTTTTCCGGAAAGAACGGCATTTTCTACCTCTGAAAAAATCATTTCTGTTTTATTTTGCAATTGCAGGTAAGCCAACGATAATAAAAAATTAGCTGTAGTGTATTTTCCCGGTATGGCTACTTTTAAAGAAGAAATTATTTCCGGAGTTTTTTTGATTTTCTCAACTACCTGAGGCAAAGCAATTAAAAGCGGCCCGCAATTAAAACCCAAGGCACTGCCCGAAGTAAGCAATTGATACGTTTTGGTTAAATGGGCAAAAGCGTGATAACTCAGCTTGGAAACATCGAGTTTACCTGCAAAGGCCATTCTATTGAGCGTCTCTACATCCTCTATAACAGGCTCAAATTCGAGTCCCCCGGTATCAATTTTACCATGTATAAGGGCATCAAACATGAAGCAATCATTGGGGCAAGGCGAAAAACCCAAAGTAATTTTCGTTTTTTCCATTTAAAATACAAAAATGCGATTTTTAGTGCATATTTTTGCCTGATGAGAAATTTATTCTTCATATTGCTAACAGGCCTCTCTTTTTGCCTCTGTGCCCAATCCACGCCCGATGCCGATATCAGGTTTAAATCACTAAGCGATAAAAGCTCTGAATTTCACCGTAGAACTGATGGCGAGTACGACGGCTACCGCATTAAGATATATTTTGGCATTGATAAAACTATAGCGCAAGAGGTAAAACAAAAATTTACTTCTAAATACAATGATATTCCGGCTTATATAGATTATAAGCAACCTAATCATGTAGTTGTAGTAGGAAATTTTAAAACCCGCGTGGAAGCTTTTGAAATACTCAAAAAAATTCAATCAGAATTTCCGAATGCGTTTATTACTAAAAGTAAAATTAAACCCAATAAATAAGGATGGCCACCATCATTCCGTTTAAAGGCATACGCCCCGCAGCCGATAAGGTGCATATGGTAGTTACACGCAGTGCCGATAATTACAAAAAGGAAATTCTTAAACATAAACTGGAAACCAATCCTTATTCTTTTCTGCATATCATTAACCCCGATTTTGCAGATGGAAAAAGAAGCAAACCGGGTTCTCCTGAACGATTAAAAAAAACAAAGCAGCGCTACCTCGATTTTTTAAAAGAAGAAATTTTTATTCGCGACCATAAACCGTGCTACTATTTATACCAGCAGTTTAAAGGAGGCAATATTTATACCGGCCTTGTAGGGTGCAGTTCAGTGGAAGACTACAAAAAAGGAGTCATTAAAAAACACGAGCAAACTTTAAAAGACCGCGAAGAAAAATTAAAAGAGTATTTAGAAGTTTGTGATTTTAACGCGGAACCTGTTTTATTTTTTTATCCGAACAACGCGGTGATTGAAGATTTAATAAGTTACTATCTGGTAAAAAATCCCGCTTACGATTTCACTACTACCGACAGAGTGCGCCACAAACTCTGGATTATAGGCGACAAAAAAAATGTAGATACTATTCGTAAAGAATTTGAAAAAACCAACGCGATTTACATTGCCGACGGGCATCATCGTTCGGCATCATCGGCAAGTCTGGCAGAATCCAAAAAAGCTCAGAATCCGAATCATACCGGCAAAGAAAATTACAATTACTACATGGGCATTTTCTTTTCTGAAAACCAATTAAAGGTTTTTGATTTTAACCGCGTGGTAACTGATTTAAATGGTTACACGGTTCCTGAATTGCTCGAAAAAATAAAAGAAAAATTCCGGCTTCTTCCTCATAATCAAAATACGTACAGGCCCGAACACAAACATAAGTTCAGTATGTATATGGATGGAAAATGGTACGAGTTAAAAGCGAAGCCCGAAATCTGCGGAAGCGATGACGCGGTAAAAAAATTAGATGCTTCGATTTTGTCGGATCATATTCTTGCACCCATTTTAGGAATTGATGATTTACGTACGAATAAACGCGTTGCGTTTGTGCCGGGAGTAAAAGGTGCAGAAGAGTTAAAAGAAAAAGTTGATTCGGGAAAATACGCAATTGCTTTTGGTTTATTTCCTGTATCGATGACCGATTTAAAACATATTGCGGATATAAACGGAATTATGCCACCTAAAACCACCTGGGTAGAACCAAAAATTCGTAGTGGACTGGTTATTTACAGTCTTGCCGATTAAATCATGAAAAAAATCTTTTACATATTTATGTTTTTTTACGGAACCTTACTTTTTTCTCAAACAAAAAAGCAAGCGTATGAAGACAAACAGGTAAAAGCGGAGTACCATTTAAAAAATGGCTTGATGGATGGTAAATATATTTCTCATTATCCGAACGGAAAGAAAAAGGCCGAAGGGAATTTTAAAGATAATTTACGCGTCGGGAAATGGGATGTTTGGGACTCTACCGGAAAACTGCACGCGGATCATATTTTTAAATCCGATTCATTGATAAAAAACAAGGATGGTTATGTTAATTACACTTATCTGAAAGAAGCCGATGTTGCAATATGGAGCAGAATTTGGCGTAATGTTTACAAGGAAAATAATCCATTACTGTTTGGTACCGCAAGTTTATTTGATACTCTGTATAGTTACATTCAGAGGGATTCGCTGATAATTTACAAAGACGAAGAATATACGACTCAAAAAAGCAAAGAAGATATTAAAACGACTTTTTCTTCTGATAAATATGAAATTGTTGCTTATAAATTTAAAGAAGATTGGTTCTTTGATAAAAAAATAAACGCCACGGAAATTCGAGTATTAGGAATTTACCCTGTGTTAAGGCCAAAAAACTCGGAAAATGAAGAGAATATGGGTTTAGGATGGATTTATTTTCCACAAGCCAGAAAACTACTTGCCTCACAAAAATTATGGGATAAACATTATCCCAACATAACAAATTTAGATGAAATGTTTTGGTATAGACATTATGCTTCTCAAATTTTCAAAGAAAATAACGTTTACGACAGACCCATTTCATCGTACTCAAAAACTCCCGGAGAGGCATTACTAGAAGCTGAGAGAATAGAAATTGGAATGATTGAATCGGAGCATAATATCTGGCTGTATGGCGATCAACTTTTCTTCCACCCGCCAAAATGAGCATTAAAGAAAATTTACAATCCATAAAATCGGAATTGCCTGCACAGGTAACACTTGTTGCTGTTTCTAAAACAAAGCCTTTAGAATTAATTCAGGAAGCTTACGATGCCGGGCTAAGAGATTTCGGAGAGAATTACGCACAGGAGTTAGCCGAAAAGGAAACACTCTTACCGAAAGATATTCGTTGGCACGCCATCGGACATTTACAAACGAATAAAGTAAAATACATTGCGCCTTTTGTGCATTTAATTCATGCGGTTGATAGTTCAAAATTACTGGAGGAAATAGATAAGCAGGCCCGTAAAAACAAAAGAGTGATTGATTGTCTTTTACAAATATACATTGCCAGAGAAGAAACCAAATTTGGTTTTAGTTTTGAAGAATGTGAAGGGTATTTACAAACAGAAGATTTTAAAAAGCTGGAGCATATAAAAATTACCGGTCTCATGGGCATGGCCACCAACACCAGCGATGATAAACAAATCAGAAATGAGTTTCGTTCGCTGAAAGAGTTTTTCGAAAAATTAACCACTATAAACTTTGAGACTTCAAACTTTAAACTTCAAACTCTTTCAATGGGCATGAGCTCCGATTATAAAATCGCTATTGAAGAAGGCTCAACTTTGGTACGTATTGGCAGCAGCATTTTTGGCGAAAGGAATTACACAAAATGACCGAACCCGAATTAAACGCGGCTTTCTGGAGTGAACGTTACAGAACAAATGAAACAGGTTGGGATGTCGGCTCCGTTTCTGCCCCACTCAAAGAATATTTTGACACACTAAGAGATAAAAACATCTCCATTCTAATTCCCGGTGCGGGAAATTGTTACGAAGGAGAATATTTATTAGAACAAGGTTTTACAAATATTACCATTTTAGATTATGCGCCCGAAGCAATTGAAGGATTCAAGAAAAGAATGAAAAATCATGTTAAAGCTAAATTAATTTGCGGTGATTTTTTTACTCACAAAGGCCAATACGATTTAATTATTGAACAAACTTTCTTCTGCGCCTTAAATCCTGTTTTACGCCTGGACTACGCAGCAAAAATGCACGAACTATTGAGGCCCGGCGGGTATTTAAGTGGTTTGCTTTTTACGCAAGTCCCCAATGAAAACGGCCCTCCTTTTGGCGGAACTAAAGAAGAATACAAAAAACTTTTTTCGCCCGATTTCATTACGGAAAAAATGGAGCCTTGCCTGAATTCCATCAAACCCAGAGCCGGAAGGGAGCTGTTTTTTATACTTAAAAGGAAATAAATTACCTTTATTGTGCGTTATTGTATGAGCTTGAAAGCCGCGTTCAGATATTTTCTTTTTTTCACCTTGTTTTCCTTTTTTACAAATGGGCAAAACAACATTTTATTTACACTTCGTATTCCTGATAATTCTTCACTCGTTAAAAAAATAAAAGTAAAAACCTCGTATTCCTCAAAAACAGATATTGAAAAAGAACTGAAAAATATTATTTCGCAATTAAGAAACGAAGGGTATCTGCTGGCTTTTGTCGATACACTTATTTGTGATTCGGTGCAATGCAAAGCAGTTTTACAAACAGGCGCCACCTATCAGTGGGCCAATCTTAAAAAAGGAAATTTAGACGCGGATATTTTAGCACAAACGGGCTTTCACGAAAAACTGTACTCTAATACAAAATTCTCGCCGCCGCAGGTAGGCAAACTTTTAGAGAAAATCCTGACCTGGTGCGATGACAATGGTTATCCGTTCGCACGGGTAAGGTTTGACAGCGTTGAAATAAACGGTACTTCCATTAAAGCGCAATTACACATCAGCAAAAACCGTTTTATAAAATTGGATAGTTTTATTGTAGAGGGAAATGCTACGATTAAGAAAAATTTTCTTTACCATTACCTTCACATAAAACAGGGCGACGCATACGACGAGCATTATATAAAACAAATTCCGCAACGACTGAAACAATTACCTTTTTTAAAAGAAACCAAACCGCAATTAGTGAAAATTACGGAAACGTATAACAAACTTTTTTTATTTCTTGACAAGAAAAACGCCAGTCAGTTTGATGGTATTCTTGGATTGCAACCCCAATCAAACGGAAAAACCGTTTTAACCGGAGATATGCGTATACGCTTGTACAATAATATTTTCAGGGCCGGAGAATTATTTGATTTAAACTGGCGACGGCTTCAATTTCAGACCCAGGATTTTAAAACGGCCATGTCTTATCCATACCTGTTTAAATCTCCGGTAGGAACAGATTACACATTGAGCATTTACAAACGCGATACAACATTTATTGATGTACAAAATAATATAGGGCTGCAATACCTGTTCAACGGGTTAAATAATATAAAAGTTTTTTACCGCCAACGGAATACCAATTTACTTTCAACTGCTTCTTTAACGGGGCTTAGTGTTTTACCTGATTTTGCGGATATCAGCACTTACGCTTATGGCTTGGGAATATTTTACGAAAAACTAAATTACAGGTTCAATCCCCGGAGCGGAGTTTCCATTAATGTAAGCGGAAGCGCGGGTAATCGGGATATTAAAAAGAACAGTAAGTTTAACGATGCGCTTTATTCAAACGTGCAATTAAAAAGTACACAATACCAGGTCGACGGGAATATGTCTTTTTACATTCCGCTTTTTAAATACAGCACTATAAAAATTGCTACGCAGGGCGGAAGTATTATGAGTCCGCAATTATTTAAAAACGAAATGTACCGCATTGGTGGTTTCAAAACTTTGCGGGGCTTTGATGAGCAATCTATTTACGCCAGCAGTTTTGCAATAGGCACTTTAGAATATCGTTTTTTGTTTGAGCAAAACTCCGCTTTAATTTTGTTTGCGGATGGCGCCTGGTATGAAAATAATTCATTCGGAAAATATATAACAGATACTCCTTACAGCGTTGGTGCAGGAGTTTCGTTTGAAACCAAGGCAGGTATTTTCCAAATGAATTACGCCATAGGCAGCCAGCTTGGCAATCCGTTTGATTTCCGTACCGGAAAAATAAACTTCGGCGTGGTAAATACCTTCTGAAAACTTCTTTTTTTGTATTAACAATCAGGTCTTTCATCGGCATAATTCGGATAAACAACTAAATCTGAAAAACCACCTGAAATCAACCCTTCCTCTGAACGGTATTTTTTTACAATTAAACAGCTTATTACGTATTATAAAATGATTTAATCACTAAATCGCTGAAACATGCGTTTTGTAGAATTTGAGGCTTTACACTGGCCGAACTGATTTATATTTAGTTAGTGTAAAACTGCAAAATCCATGAAGAAAACCTTATTCTTACTTATTGTTTATTTTTATTTGAACTCATCTTTTTCAGCAACAATCTATTATTCAAAATCAGTAGGAAATTTAAATACACCGGCTACCTGGGGAACCAATACAAACGGAACGGGTACAGCACCCGCAAATTTCACAACCGCAAACTGCACTTACATTATTGTAAATAATCCGGCACCAACTATTTCTGCTAACTGGACTGTGAGCGGCCTCAATTCAAAAGTTTTGGTTGGAGACGGTACGCAAACAATAAATTTTACTGTTCCCTCTCCCCGTTCAACCACAGCAACATATTCTGTAATGGTTGGTTCTACTTTAACGGCTGCAAGCGGTTCCACCATCAGCGGAAGTACGATTAATGTTGACGGAACTTTTAATAACGGCACAAATAATAATCCTGCATTCGGAACACTTTCTGTAAACAGCACAGTGATATATTCACGCGCCGGAAATCAAAGCATCGTTAACACAAATTATTATAATTTAACCACAAGTGGCAGCGGCGCAAAAAGGCTTTTAAATGCGGGTAATACTATCGTTACAAATTCATTAACACTTAACACCGGGCCAACATTTGTTTTAAATACAAATAACGCGCTCACCCTTTTCTTAAACGGAACTGTTGCAGGAGCAGGAACAATTACGGGCAGTGCTAATTCCAATTTATCAATAGGTGGAACGGGAACTTTGGGCACATTAACTTTTACTGCCGGAGCTTTATCACTTTACAAATTTACTATTAACCGCACAGGTTCCGGGCTTGTGACACTTGGAACGGCGTTAACTGTTTCCAACGCTTTTACGCACACAATAGGAACTTTAAATTTAAACGGGAAAACATTAACTCTGAACGGAGCGATAACTTTTCCTACTGCTGTTACCAGCGGAAGTTTCAGCGGTTCTTCTACTTCTGGTGTAAGCATCGGTGGTGCCGGCGCAATTACCAATTCTTTGTATATGACCCAAAGCGGAACTTCGAACTACTTAAATAATTTTACACTTAACCGCAGCGGGCAAACACTTACATTGGGAAATACGCTGAATTTAGTTGGTGTACTTACACCTACTGCAGGAACTTTTGCAAGCGCCGGAAATTTGATTTTAATTGCCACTTCATCAACTGTTGTTGCAAGGATTGGCGTTATAGGAGGAAGCGTAACCGGAAATGTTACCGCGCAAATGTTTGCCAAAGGAGGAACAACCGGATGGACGCTGATGGGCTCCCCTGGCTTAACAGGAAGAACTTTCTCTGATTGGAATGATAATATAACCATAACCTGCGCTAATTGCCCGAATGGTTTTTGGTATAGTTTTACATCTGTAAACTGGTATGATGAAACTGTTGGCGGTTTATATAGTAACGCTTCACGTTATAAAAACATTGTAAATATTACGGATCCTATGACCATAGGAAAAGGTTATTGGGTTTATTTAGGAACATCTACTTACACAACAACAAATATTATGTTAGATGCAACGGGCCCCGCTAACCAGGGGAACTTTGCTTTTAATCTGACACGCACAAATATTGGCGGTGGAACCAACGCAACCGATCATGGATACAATCTTATTTGTAATCCGTATTCATCACCAATTTTATGGTCATCACTAAGAGCCGGAAACGGAAGTGTTGCCAATGCTATTTATGTTTATAATCCTGATTTAGCAGGTTACGCTTCTTATGTGGGAGGTGTCAGTAATCCTGCGGTGGGTTCAGGCGGAATAGGAAATGCAATTCCTGCCGGACAAGGGTTTTATGTAAAAGTAAATGCTGCTACTGCTACTTTAACGGCAAAGGAGGCTAACAAAACCGCAAGCGCCCAGGAATTATTAAGGACAAATACACAGCAAACGACTTCCGCTTTAAACCCCATGGTGATGCGTTTGAAAGCAAACGGGCATAATATGAATTTTGAAACGGCAATTTATTTTGATGCTAATGCAACAACAAGTTACGATGATGAATACGACGCGATGTACATGGGTGCCGATGCCGGCCATTTGGGAATAGGTACACGATTAAACGGAAGTGATTACGCTATTAACGGTTTACCCGCATTGAATCAGAATTACAGTATACCGGTGATGGTTACCACAGATACAACCGATACATATTCCATTACAGGAACAGATTTACAAAATTTACCGGGTGGTGCCTGTATTGTTTTGCACGATAATTATACAGGACTTGATAAAGATTTGCGCAGCGGGTCTTACTCATGTACCATTCATGATACAGAAAAAATTGTAGCACGCTTTGTTTTGAACATTACGGTTAATACTAATTTACAGGTTACAGGTAATGCTGTTAATCCAACCTGCAATTCTTCTGCTGACGGATATATTACCGCAAACGCGAATAACGCCGGTCCCTGGAATTATTATTGGAAAGACGCGAACAACAATATCATTAAAACAAGTTTGAATAAAGCAACAACGGATACATTGTTTAACGTTAACGCAGGTAATTACAGTGTGGATGTAAATACTGCGGGAAGTTGCGATAACGGAACACAGAGTTTTACTTTACAGGGAGTTTCTTCAACCATTGCTTCTTACAATCCTTCGGCAACAAGCGTAGTATTTATTGCGGATAGCATTGGCGTAACATTTACCAATACAAGTTCAAATGCGAATACCTATTGGTGGGATTTTGGTGACGGAAACGGTGGCCCTGACACGAATGTAACGCATCAATACACAACTCCCGGAAATTATTTAGTTACGTTGGTCTCTTACAACAGCGCTTGCGGAGATTCATCCGTGTATACACAAATTATTACGATTATTGACGGTAGTGCGGTTGGAATTGCAGCTGTTGCCGAACCAACCAAAAACATGTTCATTAACAGGGATGCCGGCGGATACTATGTGAAGTTTAATTATGCAAATACAACCAACGCGGTAATAAACGTAACCAATATTTTAGGAGAGAAAGTAATTACAGATTTGAAAAAAGAAAATGTAAGCACAGACAAAGTTTATATTCCATTAGGCGATAACAATAATAAAATTTTAATAATCTCCGTGGTTACAGAAACCGGCGAGAAGACCTATTGTAAGATTGTGAATTATTAATCTTGTTGGCACCGTAAATCTATTTTATCTCAGAGTACATTAAGCCCTGCTTAATTCTGTAACAATGCTATTGTTTAGAAAATAATCCCATTCCGAATTTTAAAGTAACATAGAACATTGAGAAATTAGAAGGAGTTACACTCCCTATAACATTAGCTGGGTAATTTATATTACTGTTAAAGCGACTTGATATATCATAATTGTTATCATTCCAGTACGTGTTGAAAGGACAAAACGTATAACCAACCGAAAGGGATAAAACACCTGAGGGATGTAAATTCGGAGTAGATGAACTCCAGTCAACTTTTTCTCCGATTCCGTTAGTAAGATAATCTATGTTGAATGAAAAATCTATCGCACGATAAGAATTGGTACCCGAAATATCGCTGGCCTTATTAAATCCGGTATAGTGGGAATGAAAATCTGAACTACCGAAACGTGCACCAACCATTGGATAAATCAGTAGTTTGTTGGCGTGATAAATAACCCTTCCTAAATCTACATTAACCGCAAAACCCGACATCGTTGTTTTTGAAGAATCGCTTACTGTATTTCTCTTCATGAGCCCGGTAAGCCCGAAATTAAATACTGTGTTCTTATACAGGGCGTGTACAACATCCAGGTTCCAGGTGGAATATTGTATGGGCGCAAGAGCATAATTATATTTTTGCAAGTGGGTATTAAGAGCCTCAAGATTTCCTGAATTCAATTGGGTTGCTCCAAAGCCAAAATTAAAACTGTATCCGCCTGCTTTATTGTATGTTTTTTTAATAGTGCCATCACCGGTTTGCGCATTTACAAATAAGGGAAATGCAATTACGATAAGTTGTAAAATCAATTTGGTTTTCATATTGCTTTTTACTTACATAAACAAGTGCAATGCCAAACCTGCGTACTATGCGTTAAAATGTGTTAAGGTTTATTAAAAAATAAAAAAGGCACGCCGGATCGACGTACCTTTTTCAGAAATTTCACAAACTTATTTTTTTGCTTTGTGTTCTTTATGCTTTTTGGCAGCATCTTTTTGTTTGTGTTCTTTTTTAACTTCGGTTTTCGGAGTGCCGTTACCTTTTTTTGCATTTTTCGGAAGGCTTGCGCTATTGGCAAACATCGCAGCACTCATAAGCACTGCTACAACCATTAAACTTACTTTTTTCATGTTTTTTTTGTTTTGATTAATATAGGTAAACCAATACGCGTGCCAAACTCATTTTACGTCTTGTTAAAAAAACTTAAACGGAAATAGTTACATGCTAAAATTTTGGCAGATATCTGCTGCCTGTAAGGAGGTACATAATCCATTAGCTATAAAATTTAGCTATCTTTCTTGTTACCGAAACCAGAGAGAAGATTTATTGCAAAATTGTAACTTACTAAATCTTTCCTTAAGTGTATTTCTCAGAAATATTCAGCCAGAAAAAGTTCATTTTCGTTCGGGATGGATTTTTCTGTTGTTACGTTAATGAATGAATCATTCAGATCAAGGATAAATTTATCGATGGCTTCTTTTGTAATTCCGGGCATGCAGATTATATGCGAAATATCATCTTCTGAGGCCAATTGATATTTTTGACAGAGAGCAAACGATGGTCTTTCAAAAATAACGGTTATTGCATTTGGATTTTCCAGGCTTTAACTCCGATGCCCTGAATTTTTCCAAGCGCATAATCCGCAAGTTCAATGCTTTCCTGTACACGCTTCCTGAGACCTGTAATTCCCATTTTCTTTAACGCATACCATAAAAGAAGCGGAGTAAAACCATTACGCGACCCGGTTATAGTTGTATCTTTTGTGTCTACATACGAAATAGCTCTTCCGATTCTTTCTTTATGATCTTTTTTGCAAAGTACAATTCCGCAGGGAATCGGAGCACCAATAAATTTATGTCCCGAAATAGAAATACTATCGATTCCGTCTTTAAAATCAAAAGCCGGGCGCACATTGTGAAAAGGAGCAATTATTCCCAAAAGCGCGGCATCACAATGAATATAATAATCTTTAATTGCCATTTTTTTTATGATCCAGTGTATTTTAAGAACATCATCAATAGCTTCCTTCATTGTTGTTCCGATATTTAAAAAGAAGATTGCAGGTTGATGGCGGTGAGAGAATAAAGTATTTTCTAAATCTTCGTAATCCATTTCACCATTTTCTTGTGAACGAATAACAATATTCGGTATATTTAATAGATGCAGATTTTTTTTGACACTGTAATGAGTAGATTCAGAATAGTAAACCATTCCCTGCGGAAAAGACTCACGCGCAAGATATAATCCGTACAGATTTCCTTCGCTTCCTCCGTTTGTTACATATCCCCAGGTACTGTCTTTAGGAGCTCTCAATAAATTGGAAAAAAAGGTGATTACTTCCTTTTCAATTTCTTTTGTATCAATTGCCAATGAGGAGGGTATATAAGGATCGCCTACATTATTAATCTGAAGATTAAGAAAAGGTGCTAAGTCAGAATACCTGAAATCTTTTGCTAAAGGATAGCCAAGATATATGTTGTTCTTCTCCTTTAAGCGATCAAGTTCTTGCTCCAGGCGTTGTGTTATGATTTCGTTATTCATTGGTAAATTATTTGTACAAATGTATATTTTTCAATATAAAACATCTGTATTTATATTAAAATCAATATATTTTATTGTTATTTATATATATTACAGAAAATATTATTACTTTTGATTGGTTTTTATTAAGGAAACAGAATTTTATTTGCCATGAAACTGGATGAAACAGATATTAAACTAATTAACCTTTTGCAGGAAGATTGCAAACAACCGATTAAAGATCTGTCGCAAAAATTAAATTTATCGGTTGCGCCGATTCACGAGAGAATTAAAAAACTAGAAAAAAATGGAATCATAAAACGGTACGTGGCCATTATTGATATCGGATTGGTAAATAAGCCGCTTATTAATTATTGCAACGTTAGTATAAACAGGCATACTTCAGAAAAATTTATTGAATTTGAATCTTCCATCAGGGCGATGGATGAAGTTTTGGAGTGCTATTATATCTCCGGAAATTCCGATTTTCTTTTAAAAGTAATTTCCGCCAATATGGACGAGTACCAGAATTTTATTCTTAACAAATTAGCGAAGCTGGACATCATCTCAAATATTAATACACAATTTGTTTTAAGACATGTTAAGTTTAAAACGTCTATTAATGTTTAATTACTTCGTTTTAGAAGTAATATATCTACCAAGAATAAATACTATAATTTTTGCTTAGCAATCGCATTCGCACATCTTTCGCCATCCATAGCGGCGGAGACAATACCTCCGGCGTAACCGGCACCTTCCCCACATGGAAATAAGCCTTCTATTTGCAAATGCATACAGGTTTCTTTGTCGCGTGGTATGCGAACAGGTGTTGATGTACGGGATTCAACGCCTACAATTAACGCGTCATTTGTAAGATAGCCTCTCATCTTTTTTCCGAAGGCGATAAATCCTTCTTTCAAAGATATTCCAATCATATTTCCCAATACACTTTTCATGTCCACACTTGCCAGTCCGGGTTGATAAGAACAATTAGGTAAGTTTTTACTTAATTTTCCGTCCACAAAATCCTGCAAACGTTGCGCAGGTGCGGTTTGCGTTTTTCCTCCGGCAAGCCAGGCAGATTTTTCCAACTCACGTTGCAGACCAAGCCCGGCTAATTGTTTTTTGGAAGAAAATTTTTGCCAGTCGGCTTTATCAATTCCCACCACAATCCCCGAATTTGCATAAGGGTTATTTCTTTTACTCGGGCTCCAACCATTTGTAACAACTTGCTCAGGACCCGTTGCACAAGGCGCGATAATACCACCTGGACACATGCAAAAAGAATAAACTCCGCGCCCGTTTACCTGGTGAACCAAACTGTAGGTAGAAGCCGGTAAAAACTCGCGCACATTTTTTACATCAGACAAACCCGAACAATGATATTGTAAAGAATCAATAATTTCCTGAGGATGCTCAACACGCACACCCATTGCGAAAGGCTTTGCCTCTATTAAAATATTTTTCCTGTGAAACAACTCATAAATATCTTCAGCACTATGACCTGTTGCTAATAGTAAATTATTTGTTTGATATTCCTTTTCAACACCGGCATTTTTAATTTGAATAGCTTTGATTTTATTTTTCTCAGTAATAATATCCGTCAGCTTCGATTCAAAATGCACTTCGCCCCCAAATTTCAAAATCGTTTCCCTAATGGCAGTTATTAATTGCGGCAATTTATTGGTTCCTATGTGCGGATGAGCATCAACCAAAATAGTTTTATCAGCCCCGTGATAAACCAAAGTTTTTAAAGTCTTAAGTACATCGCCTCTTTTGTGCGAACGTGTGTATAATTTTCCATCGCTGTAAGTTCCTGCCCCGCCCTCACCAAAACAATAATTACTTTCGGGATTTACGATATGTTCCTTATTCAAAGCAGCTAAATCCCTCCTTCGGTTTTGCACATCTTTTCCGCGTTCAAAAATAATTGGCTTTAATCCTAATTCAAGGCAACGTAAGGCAGCAAATAATCCTGAGGGACCAGCACCAATTATAAAAATCGGTCTTGAAGAGAAAACATTTTTGTAGTCAAAAGTAATTTCTTCTTCCTGCAAAGGTTCATTAATAAAAGCCTGAACGGTAAGATTTACTTTAATATTTCTCTGGCGGGAGTCTATTGAACGCTTTTGAAGCAAAATATGCAATTCATCTTTATTGCTTAAAGAAAGTTCCTGAACTAATTTTTTTTTAATCTCATTTTCAGAAAAAGCTTCAGAAGGAGTAAGTGATAAAGTAACAATCTTAATCATCCTTCAAAAGTAATACTCACAAGGAATATATGCGAATTGAGTTTGTTAATAGGTGTAGTAAAAAAAGTATTGTCTTTAATTAAAATATTTTTCATGCCGGTAATTACTTTCATCTCTAAAGCCAGTTTAAAATACGGTAAATAAAAATCAACCCCCGCACCACCCTCGTAATACCAGTCGGTTGATTGCAGCCGTACTACTGCATCGTTTGCCGCGTCTTTTTTTCCGGATGCCAGATCAATACTGAATGCTCCGCCACCTACAACGTAAGCGCTGAAATTCTGTAAGCGTTTTGATTGAAGTTTTACGTTTAAAGGAAGAAATATAAAACTGGATTCCGATTTTTTTACTTTGGTGAAAGTTTTGGTACCTGTAAAATTATATAACAAACTTCGTGATGCAAAAGATATGCTTGGAAGAAAACGAAGACGTACATATTTATGAATACGCAAATCGCAGATAATACCCAGGTTAAAGCCGGGGTCTGCTTTACTTTGTACCGATTTTAAAGTAAGTGTATCCTGAGGATACAAAATAGTATCATGCACATCATGCGGCATTTTTGAATTGGGTACGGTATGAATACGAAAATCGGTTTGGTTAAAGCCAATGCTGAAACCAAAATGTATGCGCTGATTGTAAAATTTAGGAAGATTAAGCCCTTTTTCAGTATTAGGCTGGGCAAATACAAGTTGACAAAAGGTGGCAAACAATAGAAAGTAAAACAGCCGGAGCCTGATAACCACTGTATTATTGTATTTATTAAAGGATTTCTGCAAAACGTACAAAAATAACGAAAAATAACGGGTTTTATTTCGTGGCTTTATAGATAGAGGCTACGCCAAACGTAAGCTTTATTGCAACAGGTTTCTTATAACCGCTGCGCGAAAGAATCCCACAAAAAACCTCTCCGTAAGGAAAAGCCTCTACCGACTCGGGTAAATACGAATAAGCACGGTGATCTTTTGAAAATAGTTTACCTATTGCCGGTGTTATGTAACTGAAATAAAATTTATAGAAATAACTGAAAAAACCACTTGGTTTAGAGAATTCAATAATCACCAAATCACCTCCGGGTTTTAAAACGCGTTGCATTTCGGTAAGTCCTTTTTCTAAATTCTCAAAATTACGTACGCCAAAACCAACGGTTATTGCATCAAAATAATTATCCGCAAAAGGAAGCCTTTCCGCATCTACTAAGTGTAATTCGATTTTATTTTCGAGTCCGGCTTTTTTAATTTTTTGCTTACCCACTTCCAACATTCCTGCTGAAATATCCACGCCAATTACTTTTTCAGGATTTGCTTTTAAATTTTCAATAGCGAAGTCTGCCGTACCGGTTGCTATATCTAAAATAAATTTTGGTTTTTTATCCTTAAAAACGTTGACTGCTTTTTTCCTCCAACCTTTATGAATTCCCAATGATAAAAGAGAATTCAAAAAATCATACCTGAACGCGATGTTGTTGAACATCTCGGCCACTTGCTCTTTTTTTGTTTGGGTTTGGTTGTAAGGAGTTACTGTTGGCACTATTTCACAAAATCTAAATATAATGCCTCCTTAAGTAAATGTTCTTTATCAATCGGAATAACACCTACCTGCTCACATACAAGTCCGCCGGCAAGATTGGCCAATGAAGCGGTAAGAACAGGATTTGTTTCAAGTGCGGTACACAAGGCCGCAACGCTTATTACAGTATCGCCCGCACCGGATACATCTGCAATAGTACGGATGTGCGCCGGAAGAATTTCCTTTACCGAACGCGAGTTGGTACAAATTCCTTTTTCGGAAAGTGTAAGCATCAAAGTATCTATCTTTTGCTTATTGCGGAAACTGCTTATAATTTTTTGTAATTCATTTTCATCATCGGTGTCAATATCCAACTTTAATCCCTCTTTCAGTTCTTTTAAATTCGGTTTGAATAAAGTAACTCCTTTATAGTTTAAAAAGTTCTTCTTCTTCGGATCAACTGCCACCGGTATACCACGCTTACGTGCCGACTCAACCACTTTTTGTATTAAGCGCAGAGTAATCAAACCTTTGTTATAATCTTCAAAAATGATTACGTCAATTTTATCGTGCTCTAAAATAAAAGTTATGAGGTGCAACAATTGATCGGTTTCATAAGTCGCGATATCCTCTTCTGTTTCTTCATCTACACGAATCATCTGGTGATTGTTACCGATAACACGTGTTTTAACCGTTGTATTCCTTTCGCGTGATTTTAAAATTCCTTTCTGACTTAAACGTTGCTGACGGAGTAAATCTAAAAATGCCTGCCCGTCGCTGTCAACACCAATAACGCTGCACAAAATGGGTGTTGCGCCCAATGCCTGTAAGTTTAATGCAACGTTGGCAGCGCCACCCAAACGCTTTTCTTTATTCTTAACCGTAACGATAGGCACAGGCGCTTCAGGAGAAATACGTGATACAACTCCCCACATATAGGAGTCAACCATTACATCGCCGATAACAAGCGCGGTAAGGTTGTTAAACGATTTAAAAAGTTCGCGGATGTGTTCTTTTCTTACCGAGTATTTTTTCATTATTAATTTAATTTAGAAACTGCTTGTTTAATTCGTTCGGTAGCTTCTTTTAATTTTTCGTCGGCAGTGGCGTAACTGATTCGCAGGTAATTATCATCCCCGAAAGCTGCGCCGGGTACCATACTTACTTTTGCTTCTTCAAGTAAAAAGAAACACAAATCGGTAGCGTTACTTATTTTTTTTCCGTTATATGATTTTCCGAAAAAATAACTTACCTCCGGAAAAACATAAAATGCACCGTCTGGATTATTACACTTAAAGCCTTTTATTTCGCTTAAACCTTTCACCACCAAATCACGACGGCGTTTAAATGCATCACGCATCGGATAAGTTGTTTCAACAGATAATTTCATTGCAGCTTCCATGGCTTTTTGTGTAATACTTGATGTGGCCGAAGTAAATTGCCCCTGCATTTTATCACATGCCTGTGCCAGCCATTTTGGTGCGGCTAAAATTCCTCCGCGCCAGCCCGTCATGGCAAAACCTTTTGAAACTCCGTTGATAATAGCAGTACGTTCTTTCATTCCGGGAACGTGAGCAATGCTGAAATGTTTTCCTACAAAATTTATGTGCTCATAAATTTCGTCGCTGATAATATATAACTCAGGATATTTTTCAATAACCTCAGCCAAAGCAGTTAATTCTGCTTCGCTGTAAACAGACCCTGTAGGGTTGCAGGGCGAAGAAAAAATAATTAATCGTGTTTTCGGTGTGATTGCTTTTTCTAATTGCGCGGGAGTAATTTTAAAATTAGTTGAAATGCTTGTATTTACCGTTATCGATTTTGCTTCGGCAAGTTTTACTAATTCCAGGTAACTTACCCAATACGGAGAAGGAACGATAACCTCATCACCGGCATTAAGCAAACACAAAACCGCGTTGGCGATACTTTGTTTGGCACCTGTTGAAACAACAATTTCGTCGGGAGTATAAGTTAAGCCGTTATCGCGCTCAAATTTTTTGCAAATCGCTTGCCGCAATTCCAAATAACCGGAAACATGTGTGTAAAAACTGAAATTATCTTCAATTGCTTTTTCGGCCGCTTTTTTAATTGCGTCGGGCGTATTAAAATCGGGCTCACCAAGACTGAGGCTGATAATGTCTATGCCTTGCGCCGCCAGTTCTCGGCTCTTACGGGCCATGGCAATTGTTTGCGATTCAGCTAAGCTCTTTACTCGTTCAGACAAATACATAGGCTCAAGTTTGTGACAGCACAAATCTAACAAATTGTTTGCTCAATAAAAGAGGTATTTTAAAGTACTTCCCGGGTTTGAAATCAGGCAAGGACACTGCGTGAAATAACAATACGCTGAACTTCCGAAGTACCTTCGTAAATCTGCGTGATTTTAGCATCGCGCATCAGGCGTTCTACATGATATTCTTTCACGTAACCATAACCGCCATGAACCTGCACCGCTTCGGTAGAAACCCACATAGCTGTCTCTGACGAAAATACTTTTGCCATGGCACCGCTTTGCCCGTAATCTAAATGGTGGTCTTTCTCCCACGCTGCTTTAAGGCATAATAAACGTGAAGATTCAATTCGGGTTGCCATATCGGCTAATTTAAATTGTATAGCCTGGTGTTGCGAAATTTCTTTTCCGAATGCTTTGCGTTCTTTCGAATAAGCAAGTGCCAATTCGTAAGCCCCACTGGCAATTCCCAATGCCTGGGAAGCAATTCCGATACGGCCACCGGCCAGGGTTTTCATAGCAAATTTAAAACCGAAACCATCTTCGCCAATGCGGTTTGCTTTCGGAACTTTTACGTTGTTAAACATTAATGAATGTGTATCACTGGCACGGATTCCCATTTTATTTTCTTTCGGGCCTACAACAAATCCTTCCATACCTTTCTCTACAATGAGGCAGTTAATGCCTTTATGTCCTGCAGCCACATTGGTTTGCGCCATTACCAGATAAACAGAGGCGCTGTTACCATTGGTAATCCAGTTTTTCGTTCCGTTTAATAAATAATAATCTCCTTTATCTTCGGCAGTTGTTTTTTGTGAAGTGGCGTCACTGCCTGCTTCGGGTTCAGACAGGCAAAAAGCCCCGATGACTTCTCCTTTGGCAAGGCGTGTTAAATATTTTTGCTTTTGTTCTTCGGTGCCGAAATGTTCAAGTCCCCAACAAACTAAAGAGTTATTTACACTCATAATTACTGAGCAGGAGGCATCTACTTTAGAAATTTCTTCCATAGCAAGTACGTAAGAAATGGTATCCATTCCTCCCCCCCCGTATTTGGGGTCAACCATCATACCTAAAAAACCCAGTTCTCCCATTTTCTTAACCTGTTCTGCCGGGAATTTCTGATGCTCATCCCGCTCTATAACGCCGGGTTTTAATTCATTTTGCGCAAAATCTCGGGCGGCTTGCTGTATCATTAAATGTTCTTCTGAAAGCTGAAAGTTCATGATTTAATGGTTTTATGGTTTGTTGTTAAATGGTTATTTAAATCCTTGAATAGTAGATTTGAAAATCGTCAATTTTTGCGAGGCTTCAAAAATAAGGGATTTTTGCTGAAAAACGTAAAAGAAATGAGCCTTTACTTAAGTAATTCCAGAGCTTCCTGTATAGAAATAATTTCACCTTTAAAGGTAGCGATCACGAAAGCATCGTTGAAACCCTCTTCTACCAAAGTGCCTTTAAATTTAACCGCGTCGTTATAATTCTTAAAATCACCTAACATATAGCGTATTAATCCACCCGAAGTTTGTTGTTTGGAAACGCCTTTTAATTTACTGATACGCTCTTCAAAAGCGGTATCGTTTGCTTTTTTAAGCACCCCGATTTGTATACGGAAACTAACATTGGATTTATCAACGGTACTCGTTACATTTACTTTTTCGTTCAGATCTTCTTTATAACCTTTATCTTTTTTCTCATAAGTAGCGCCGGCATCTGTCATAGATATCCTTTTTCCGTTTTTGTAGGCAGTAACAAAAGCATCGCCATAACCTTCAAGTACTAATTCGGCACGATGGAAAGCCGCTGCATTTAAATTAGAATAAGCCCCTGAGCAATACCTGTAATAACCATCTTCGGTTTTCAGTTCAATTACATCTCCTACATTTTTAAACATTCCGGCTGAAAGCTTGCTCTTGTATGCACCTAACTGCACCCTGAAAACAACCTGGTCTTTACTGATAACAGTTGTAGTATTAGCAACCGTTGTGTTTCCGTATTTTTTCTCGGCCGCAGCAATTTCTTTCTGCAATTCATCATCGGTTAACGAGTAATATGTTTCTCCTTTAAAGTACCCTACTTTAGCTGACTTAAGCCCTTCATCACGGAATTCATCGCGGCGCACAATAGCCTTACGTATATCTTCGTAACTACCGGCAGCATACACCACTGTTTCATCCCCGAGATTAAAAGAACGAACATCACCTATACTTAAAAGAAATGCCATCTCATCGCTCGGAATTCCGCCTTTATAACGTGCTAACTCAACTGTAAAAATTTGAGGTTGCAGTTTGGAATTAATTTTAGCTTTTCCTTTTGCCGAATCGAGGTTAACAATCCTTGCACCTTCGCCCGTTCCAGTTGAATCATAAAAATTATCATACCATTTCTGAGCCATTTCATCGGTAATCCCAACCCCTCTTCCGTTGGCTATCATCGTTGGAGGAGTGGCAGGCTCATCATCGCGGTAATCGGGAATAAGGTCTTTATCGGTATCTAACGGACAACCCTTTGAATCCACTTTTACGCCGGCGGGAGTTCCATGACAATAATCATCCCAATCCAAAACGCCGTCTTTGTCTTCATCGCCTTTATCAATAGCCAACCAATCCACCTCATCAAAATGATCTGTACCAAGCGTATCAAGCATGGCATCCTGCTTTTTAAATACCAGATTGTAATGAACGGATGCCGACATCATCATAAATTTATCGTTGGCACTGTTGCCTTTACGGTTACCCACACTTTTAGAGGTAATTCCGTCGATATAGTCGGTAAATGTAAAATGCATGGTGGCTCCGAAGCGGAATTTTAATTTATCGCTAAGGTTCATTGTAAATCCTACACCTACCGGTATCGCCCATGAGCGCTCCTGGTATTTGCCGAAACCATCCCGGTTTAGCTCACGTACGTCAGTTTCATAGGTATAATCTCTCACCAGGTTAATTGCATTTTGAGAACCGGGAGAGCCTTGTGGCATGTTTTTTATTGAACCATCGCTCCAATAATAATATGTGTTTCCATACTTATCTTTTAAATCTGTTTTGGTAAGGAACTCGAATCCTTCGACACCCAATAAAATATAAGGCCTTATATTTTTTTGTTTTTTAATGAAATTTGAAAAATCGTACATCAATTGCACACCTCCCAGGCGAATGGTAGATTCAAAGTTTTCGTTGCGGGTTGGGGTACGTTCATCTGCACCTAACTTACCAAACATGACATAAAAACTCAAATGGAGGTAATGAGTAAGAGGTTGAGAAAGATATAACTCATAACCAAGGCGGGAAACCGTGGGTGATTGAAAGTGCTTGGTATATAAATCACCGAAAAAAGAGAGATTGCCAACGCCAAGGCCGATGGTAGGTTTAAATATATTGCCGAGAACGGGAGGTTTAGGTTCTTCTGTTTTGGATTCTTCTTTTGTTTTGGTACTGTCCGGGCGTATGCCTGATTGCCCCCGCACGGAGTTTATCACTACCAAAAAGAGGGTAATAAACGCAAATCTATAAGCATGTTTGCTTAGGGCCATACTCTTCAAAGGTAAAAACAATAAACGTAAAATTCAAACTTTACCTAAACCATTTCTGGCTGGTTATCATAAGGGCTTCCTGCACCGTAATGCGCCGGCCGGTATTGTAAGCGGTTACAAAAGCATCTGTCACCCCCTTCGATTTGATGGTTTCGCGTTCATCGCGGGCAGATTTATACTCGCTATGCTTGCCGGTAATGCATTTTGTATAACCATCCTGCATTTCAGTACTTACACCGGTAAGCGAATACTTTGACGAAAGCGCAGCAACACTTACTCCGTTTTTAAAAGCCCCTACCTGCACCGAATAATGCACATTATTGTTCTTTTGCGTGTTTACAGGCTCTGTTTGTGTTGTTGTTGTTTCGGTTTTAACAGGTTCAGTATTGGCAACGGTATTTGTATTTACAGGCTCAGTGTTTGCAAACGTGTTTGTATTAACGGGCTCGGTGTTCGCCACTGTATTTGTGCTTACAGGCTCAACTGTATTTGTAGCAACAGGCTCCGCTCCGCCTTCCAGGTTTTGTTTTTGAATGATATACGTTTTAGATTGCTGATTTTCTAAATAAGAAAACTCTCCTTCAACGCCAGCAGGTTTTTCGATGGCAGCACCCTGCTTAGGCATTATTTTATAGGAAATAATTAATTCTTCCTGAGATGGTAATGAAGTCCAGATAAATTTAGCAATATGATCGGCCGAACTGAAACTGAAAGAAGAACCATCTGTTTTTTGTCCGGTTGCGATAAATCCGGCAGGCAGTTTTTCCTGTATTTTGGCAAAGCCCTTAATAGCTTCTTTTTTAATTTTTAATTCCACATCATACACATCCGGCTTTTTTGAAGGAGTAATCGTGCGTACGGCAGAAACTACAGTATTTACCTCATCCGGTTTTGTAAATGATTTTTTCAGGGAATCACCTGTATTGGCAGCAATCGTGTTTGTCGCTACAGGTTCTGTATTAGTAACAGCACCGTCAGAAATAATTTTAACGGTTACAGGAGTAAATTCTGATTGCTGTTTATTGTTATTTTCTATGTAGGAATACTTTCCTGTAACTATTTTATCTCCGTTGGCAGATGCATCTACAACAATTGTCATTTTCACCACAAATTCGGCGCTTGAAGGTACTGAAGTCCAGATTATTTTAGCGGTTTGCCCGGCTAAAGAAAAAGCTCCGCCTTTGCTGTCACCCTCTTTAGCGCTGAATCCTTGCGGAAGTTCTAACTGCAACTTCGCAAATCCGGCAATATCGCCTTTATTAATGGTTATTTCAGCTGTAAACTCGGTACCGGGCTTAGCACTTTCCGGAAAATTGGTTTTTACGGAAACGGGGTCGCCGAAAAACAGTGAGTATATACTTATTGTGAGAGCATGAATAAACAATAATATATACTTCATATATTTTTCATTTACTGCTCAAAGAAATAGTCTATGAGCCGGTTAAGTTTTTCTACGGTGAAATCACTGCTTCCGTCAAAGAAAGCGTCAATTGTTTTTGTAATCTCATCGGCGGAAATATATCCGTCCTTATTAAGATCGGCGGCTTGTAAATCGGCCGGAATTTTACTGGCAGTTTTATTTGCTTCACGAACTTTTTTCGCGTCCGCTTCTACTTTTTTCAGGTATTCCATGCTCGGAGCAACGTTAAATTCTTTGCTACGCTCAGGTGCCAGAGAATCCCATTCCATCTGGTGTTTTGCCATTTCATCTTCGTTAATGGTCACACCGTACCCGTCAACTTTATTTCCTTTTTTGGTATTTGGCTCTTTATCGAGGTAATCGGGCACACCATCCCCATCAGTATCCAAAGGGCAACCTCTTTTGTCAACTTTAACACCCGGAGGCGTTCCGTGGCAATCATCTTTATCATCGGGTACCCCGTCTTTATCCGCATCAAGGTGGTCAATGTTTGCAAAATCAACGTTATTATACCTTACATCCGAACTGCCTTTACTTCCTTTTTTAAACTCGTATTGTATACCTACGTTAGCGCTCA
>DATMMV010000138.1:0-6530 GCA_035569635.1 Bacteroidia bacterium
GTGTGCAACAATTTACTATAATTTCCTCCCTCTTACGCCCCTGCATACAAGCAATCTCACCCACCCCAATGTAAACACAAAACTCTGCGATCTTTGCACGCAACAAATACCTTCCGAAAATCCGCACGGAAAATAAGACTATCGTTTATCGAAAGCCCTAAAACAGTATCTTTGCACCCTCAGTGGAAAACACCATTCAATACATAGGAGAACGTCTGTGGGCCGGGCATCTCGGCAACTTTTTTATTATACTCGCCGTAGTTGCATCTCTTCAATCTGCCATTTCTTATTTCCTTGCTGAAAAAACGCAGGAACAAAGTTGGCTAAAGCTGGCGCGGATTTCATTCCGCATTCATGTTTTAGGTGTGTTTGGAATTATCTTCGTTTTATTATGGATGTTAAGTCACCATTTTTATGAATATTCATATATATGGAGCCATTCGGATAATGGAATGCCCATGCGTTATATTTTTGCCAGCTTTTGGGGTGGACAGGAAGGTAGTTTTTTACTTTGGATTTTTTGGCACTGTATAATAGGATTAATCTTACAACGCGTCTCAAAAAATTGCGAAAGCGGAGTTATGTGCGTGCTTTCTTTAGTACAAGTGTTTTTGGGAACAATGATTTTAGGTGTAGTTGTGGCGGGGACAAAAATCGGCGGCAATCCTTTTATTCTATTGAGAGAGAATCCTGAGTTTGCAAACATTCCTTTATTCTCCAATCCTAATTACTTAGAAAAATTAGACGGACAAGGTTTAACTCCTTCGCTCCAAAATTATTGGATGACCATCCACCCCCCTACTTTATTCCTTGGTTTTTCTTTAACTGTTGTACCATTTGCTTATGCGCTTACGGGCTTGTGGAGAAAAGATTTTACAGGTTGGCAAAAAGCTACTTTACCATGGGCTTTTATAGGTGTAATGGTTTTGGGTACAGGTGTTTTGATGGGTGGTGCATGGGCTTACGAAGCGCTTAACTTCGGTGGTTTTTGGGCATGGGACCCCGTTGAAAATGCATCGATGGTACCGTGGCTAACTTTAGTTGGCTCCGCACATTTACTTATTGTAAATAAGAACAAAGGCAATTCTGTTTTTTCTGCTACAATACTTCCACTTACCACTTTTATCCTGGTTTTGTATTCTACATTCTTAACCCGTAGCGGAATTTTAGGAAACGCCTCAGTACATTCCTTTACAGATTTAGGAATGCAAAAACAATTGCTGTTGTATTTGCTCGTGTTTGTTTTTATGAGTATTTATCTGTTACAGCAAAATAAATTTTTCGCTTTATTCTATCTTGCCATTACCGGTTTAGTTTTCATTGCAGTTTTTATGTTCAGTCTTTTCCCAACCGTTTTACTTACAACCTGGGGTATTATTTCTCTTGGACTTTTATTTACCGGATATTTTTACAAATTCCCGAAGGACGATAAAGAAGAAAATATTTATAGTCGGGAGTTCTGGATGTTCGCGGCTTCTTTTGTTTTGTTTTTGTCGGCGGTTACAATCAGCATTTTTACTTCTATTCCTGTTTTCAATAAAATGTTCGGTACCAATAAAGCGCCTTTTACTCCTGAGAAATTTAATTCATGGCAAATTCCTTTTGCTATTGTTATTGCGTTGCTGCTTGCAATAGGCCAATTCTACAAATACAAAAACACGGATAAGAAACAGTTTTATAAAAGTTTGCGCATTTCTGCCCTTCTTGCTGTGTTATTCGGAACCGTTGCGGCAATTGCCCTTTATTTTTCCGGAAACTGGAGTACCGCAGATTCTTCAAAAAAAACAAATTACATTACTTACGCACTTCTCTTACTTACATCTTCTTTCGCGCTTTTTTCCAACACCGAATACTGGCTGCGCATTTTAAAAGGAAAAATAAAAAGTGCAGGAGCTTCTATCGCACACATTGGCTTTGCTTTATTATTAATCGGCGCACTTATTTCCACATCAAAAAAAGCAACACTTTCTAAAAATACTTCTCAAAAAAGTGTTTCGTCTCTAGGAAAAGACTTTAACGATAAAAAAAGTATTTTACTTACGTTGAACGATACCCTGCCAATGGGACCATACTATGTTTCTTATCTTGGAAAAGAAAAAACCGGCATCAATGTAGATTTTCACGTTGCATATTTTACGAGAGAAAACAATAAATTCATTAAACAGTTTGACTTATTTCCCCGTATTATGCGTACAGGCCGTATGGGAGATAACGCAGAACCCGCTACTCAACGTTTTTTAAGCCATGACATATATACGCACGTAACCTATGCGGATTTAAATGTGGAGACCACTGTCAATAAAAACGAATACACCGAACCTCAGAACAACATTATTCACCCGCACGATACGCTTTTTGCCACCAATGCCATTATTATTTTAGATTCTCTAAAAACCAACCTCAACAAAGAGCAGTACGAAAAAAATGACTCTTCTATAATGGTGACAGCAGTCCTGAAGGCTTATGATATCGACACCAAAATTCATTACGTCCGCCCCAAATATCACCTTATAAAAAATCAAATCGACCCGATTAGTGATTCTATTCCGGAATTGGGGCTGCATTTTACATTCTGGAAGATAAATCCTGCCGATGGCTCCGTTGAAATAATGATGAGTGAACGAAAAACAAACCAAAAGGATTTTATTGTCCTTGAAGCCTACATGTTCCCCTATATTAACGTGTTATGGCTGGGCTGCCTGGTTATGGTTATTGGTACCGCCCTTGCTGTCTGGCAGCGTTTAAAGGCCAAATAGGCCGGGTTGCCTCATTTTTATTTTTTCCTTATATTTAGTGCATTGAATGCAGGATACGTCCGTACATACCACTAAACTCTTAAGCGAAATTATCCGCGAAATTTCTTCTTTACTAACCGTTGAAGAAATTATTGAAAAAGTGTATGAAAACGTAAACGAATTAATGGATGCTTCGGTTTTTGCCATCGGCCTGCATAAACCCGATACCAACGAACTTTATTATCCTTCTGATATTGAGAAAGGAGAAAAACTTCCGCTTAATTTCGATTCTTTGGATGATGATTCGCGCCTTTCTGTACGTTGCTTCAAAACCCGCAAAGAAATTATTACAAATGATTTTCGGGGCGAGTATACTGGTTTTTTTCCCGGAAAAGTTGTTCCTCCTCCCATTGCCGGAGAAATAACCGCTTCTATTATCTACATTCCGCTTTTTATTAAAAATCACACGGTAGGAGTTTTTACGGTTCAGAGTTTTGTAAAAAATTCATACACCGAATATCACTTGAGTATTTTGCGCGGGTTGGCTGTAGCCATTGCCGGAGCTTTAGAAAGGGCGCAATTGTATGAAAACATGGAGGCTGAAGTAAAAAAACGTACATCGGAAGTCATTCGCCAGAAAGAAGAAATAGAACAAAGTTACCAAAATACCAAATTACTCAGCGAAATCGGTAAGCAAATTACTTCCTGCATAACCGTAGAAAAAATTATTGAAACCACTTATGAAAATATAAATAAGTTGATGGATGCCTCCTCATTCTGGATTGGCATTCATAATCCGGAAACAAAAAGATTAGAATATCCTTTAGGGAAAGAAAAAGGAAAAACGATTGGCCCGGCCTATTATGATTTAACCGAAGACGAACGCTTACCCGTTTGGGCTTTTAAAAATCAGGAACAGGTTTTTGTGAATGATTATTTAAAAGAATATAACAACTATATTCCCGGTTCTATCCCTCCGCGCCCTGTTGCAGGAGAAATACCTGAATCTTCAATCTGGTATCCCTTAGTTTCTAAAGACCGCAAAACACTTGGAATTATAACTATCCAGAGTTTCGAGAAAAATAAATACAGCGGTTATCATTTAAGCATTGTACGCAACCTCGCTGTTTTTACTTCTATCGCTTTAGAAAACGCTTTGCTTTACGAACAGGTTGAGCAAAAAGTAAAAGAGCGCACTATTGAAGTAGTAAAACAAAAAGAAGAAATTGAACAGACCTATGAAAATTTAAAATTACTCGGCGAAATCGGGTAGCAAATTACTTCGTGTTTAAGCGTAGATAAAATTATTGAAACAACCTATACCAGTTTAAATAAATTAATGGATGCCTCGGTATTTTTTATTGGTATTCACAATGAAAAGGAAAATCAGCTCGATTTTCCGGGCGCTATTGAAAAGAATGAGAAGATGCCCCCCTTTCATATTAGACTTGATGATCATACACGTCTTGCTTCTGTTTGTTTCAATGAGGTCCGCGATATTTTCATAAATGATTTGCCCAAGGAATTCAATAAATACGTTCCTGACCTGCATGCCTACGGGGCTATTGTAGGCGAATTGCCTTTTTCTATTGTTTACCTTCCTTTAATTTCCAAACAAAATAAAAAAGTAGGTGTTATCACCATTCAGAGTTTTGTGAAAAACGCATACACTTCTTATCATTTAAATATTATTAAAAACCTGGCCGTATTTGTAAACATTGCGCTTGAAAATGCTTTGAATTATGAAGAGGTGGAACATAAAGTAATTGTCCGTACCGCCGAAGTAGTAAAACAAAAGGAGCAACTGGAAGAAAAAAATAAAGATATTACCGATAGTATTAATTACGCGAAAAGAATCCAGGAGGCTCTGCTACCTTCTTCTGAAATGCGCCTCAAACTTTTTCCTGAATCATTTATGTTCTTCCGTCCGCGAGATATTGTAAGCGGAGATTTTTACTGGTTTGCCGAGAAAAATGGAAAACGCCTGATTGCTGCGGTTGATTGTACAGGCCACGGAGTACCGGGAGCGTTTATGAGTATGATTGGAAATTCTTTCCTGGGAGAAATTGTAAACGAAAGGTCTTTAACGCGTCCCGGGCTGATTCTCGATAAATTAAGGAGCATGGTCATCCGCTCATTAAAACAAAGTGATGCCGAAAGCGGTGCCAATGACGGGATGGATATTTCTTTATTAAGTTTTCGCGAACACAATCCGGCCGACGGAGTTATTAAAGTTGAGTGGGCCGGTGCCAATAACCCGTTATGGATTGTACGAAAAGGAGAATGTATTGTTTACAATCCGGATAAACGCCCGATAAGTTATTCGAGAGGAAACTCACTTTTATTTACTAATCACACGATAGAATTACAAAAAGGAGATACACTTTATATTTTTACCGATGGTTTTGCCGATCAGTTCGGCGGCCCGAAAGGAAAAAAATTCAAATACAAACAATTGCAGGAAATCATTTCAGGGATTCAAAACGAACCTATGGATAAACAGGAAGCTGTACTTGCAAAAGTTTTTTCCGAATGGAAAGGAAGCCTTGAACAGGTGGATGATGTTTTGGTAATCGGTATTAAGGTGTAATTGTATAAGCATATTAACAAATTTTAATATTTAAACCTGTATCAGGATTAGTTCCTGTTAAATTTATTATGAATATTTGCCCAACTAAACCAATTTTATGGACTTTAACCAGCTTTTAAGTAATTTTCTGGCGCCTCCGGTGCCCTTTTTCTTTTTAGGCCTCATTGCGGTACTTGCAAAATCAGATTTGGAGATACCCCAGCAGATTTCAAAATTTATCTCGCTTTACCTTTTGATGGCTATTGGTTTTAAGGGGGGTGTTGAGTTGCATCATAGCGGATTCAATACAGAAGTGGGCCTTGTGCTTCTTTTCGCAATAGCAATGGCTATTCTGACACCTCTTTACGCCTATTGGATTTTAAGAAAAAGGCTCGATGTGCCCAATGCAGCAGCTCTGGCTGCGGCTTTTGGTTCGGTAAGCGCAGTTACTTTTATTACCGCTTCAAATATTTTGCAGGACGCTAATGTTGCCTACGGTGGGGAAATGGTTGCCGCTATGGCTTTAATGGAATCGCCCTCAATTATTATCGGCGTTTGGTTATACAGAAAATACCATGATCACGGAGCAAACGCCCAGCACATGGAGTTTAAAGAACTTTTACGCGAGGCTTTTTTGAATGGCTCTATCGTTGTTTTATTAGGAAGCCTTATTGTAGGTTTAATCTCTCACGATAAAGGCATGCAAATCATGAAACCTTTTACAGGAGACATTTTTAAGGGCATGCTTTCTTTCTTTTTATTGGATATGGGTGTTGTGGCCGGCAAAAGATTAGGGGCTATTAAACAAGCAGGTTTCTTTTTGGTAGCATTTGGTATACTAATGCCGCTTTTTAATGCCGCCATTGGTATTGGCATCAGTTATATGTTAGGATTAAACCAGGGAAATGCCTTTATGTTTACGGTACTTTGCGCCAGCGCTTCTTATATTGCTGTTCCGGCAGCTATGCGTATTGCGGTGCCCGAGGCAAATCCGGGTATTTATGTGCCGGTAGCTTTAGCTATAACTTTTCCGTTTAACATTATGGCAGGATTACCCATTTACTATTACATACTGGAACAAATTCACAAATAAAAATTTTACAATGCAAAACGACATTAAAAAAATTGAAATAATTACCGATTACGCCTTTCTTAGTCGCCTTGTAAAAGTGGTTGATAGTACGGGTGTTTCCGGATATACTATTTTAAAAGACGTAGCCGGAAAA
>DATMMV010000139.1:0-6693 GCA_035569635.1 Bacteroidia bacterium
CCCCAATGATTTATTGAAATTAATTTACTCATGCGGGGTAACGCCCCAAAAGCAAATTCAAGAAAAAATTCAACTCTGTATCTTTTTGCCATCTCCCGCGTTCCATTAGTATAATTTAAAACTTATACTATGGCCGGCGGAAAAGAAACTCCCAGGCAGAAGATGATCGGTATGATGTACCTTGTACTCACCGCGCTTCTTGCCATGAACGTATCAAAAGATATTTTGAAAGCGTTTGTTACTGTAAACGAAAGTTTAGAGCGCACCAATAAAAACTTCAGCGATAATACGGTGCGATTGATGAAAGCCTTTGAAGAAGCAAAAAAAGAAGAACCGAAAGCAATCCCGTATTACAATAAAGCCATAGAAGCCAAAAAGCTCACGCAGGAACTTTATGAGCACATGGAAAAATTAAAGCATACCATCATTGCCGATGTGGAAGGCGGACCCGGTGGAGATACACTGCGCCTGCGCTACCTGGAGGCAAAAGATAATTACGATATACCCACACACAAACTCATTGGCGATGACGAAAGGCAACCTGTAAAAGGCCAATTTACCGCCGCTGAATTGCGCGACAAAATACAAAGCGTGCACGATAAGCTCATCAACTTAGTGAAGGAAATGCAAAAAAACAAAAAGACGGAGTTGTTGAAAGCTGACTATGATGCTTTGCTGAGTAAAATTGAAACCATGAAACCGGTAGCTACCGGCGAAACGGAAGATGATGTTCCTGTATCATGGGAAATGCTGAACTTTTATCATTTGCCAACGGCAGGTGTTATCACCAACGTTTCTAAAATGCAGGCCGACCTGAAAAATATAGAAGGTGAAATTATTTCTCAATTCTCTACTGCCGCGGGAAAAATGCTTGTAAAGTTTAACAGGCTTAATGCCGAAGTTGTTGCGCAATCAAGTTACGTGCAATCGGGTGAACCTTACAATGCGGATATTTTTCTGGCGGCATCTTCCACCGATTTCAAATCAGAGAACATGCAGGTAATTATTAATCCTGTAAGTTATGATACTGTAAGTGGTAAGGTAGAAGGAGGTACGCCCCTTCCGTTGGTGAATGGTGTGGGAAAATTAAAAGATGCAAAAGGAGTCGGCGATCAGGATTACAAAGGAGTAATCCGGTTTAAACAACCTAACGGAGAATTCAAACTTTATCCCTTCGAGCAAAAATACACAGTGGCTGCTCCATCGGTGGCGGTTTCTCCCGAGAAAATGAACGTGTTTTATATTGGTGTGGATAATCCTGTTGCGATTTCAGCAGCCGGTATTGCTCCTGCTAATTTATTGGTTACTGCAAGTGGCGGAGGAATTACATTGAAACCAAACGGTTCGGGAAAATACATTGTAAAAGCAAGTACAGAAACTAAAGAAGGTAAAATAAATGTAGCAGCCAGAGGCGCAGACGGCGGAGTTAAAGCACAGGGAAGTTGCACGTTCAGAGTAAAATTCCTTCCAAACCCGGTTGCTTCTGTGGGCGGTAAAAAGGGTTTCGCCGAGGTGAAACGTCTTGAGATAAGCGGAATGAGCGCAGTTATAGCCAAACTTGAAAATTTTGATTTTGAAACAACATTCAAAGTAACCTCGTTCGACCTTACCGCTATTGTGAGAGGCCAGCCTGTATTCTTTTCCTGCAAAGGTTCCGTATTGACAGATGAAATGAAAGCGGCATTATCGAGAGTAAGCACCGGAAGCAGGATCTTTTTTGATAACGTTATTGCAGTTGGCCCCGACGGTAAAGTAAGAAACTTACCAGGCGTTACTCTGAAAGTCAGGAGTTAATCACAAAATACCTTCTAACAGCAAAAAGGAATACTTACTTTCCGATACAAAATTTTCCAAAAATATTTGCAAGCAAATCTTCAGAATGTACCTCACCGGTAATAGCACCGAGAGCTTCCAAAGCATAACGAATATCCTGGGCTAATAAATCAGTTTGTATGTTTTTTCCAAGGCCTTCCGCAACTCTGTAAAGCGAAGTGTTTGCTTTACGTAAAGCTTCGGCATGACGGGCATTGGTAACAACGGTTTCGGTAATGTTAACGGTGCGGTTATCAAAGAGTGCAACCAGTTTCGTTTTCAAATCTTCTAAATACAAATGTGTTTTAGCGGAAATAAATAACAGATTGCTTATGTCCTTAAATTCTTTTTGCAACTCTTCAAAATTCTCGGTGTCAATTTTATTACACACAGGAAGGATTTGCGAGGTACCCGCAATGCCTTTTATTTTTTCCAACTCCATTACCAAATCCTGCTTGCTCAATTCATGCGCGTCGAACAAATAAATAATAATGGCGGAGTTTTTCATTGCGTCAAGCGCTTTGTTCACTCCTATCTGCTCGATCACATCGTTGGTATCGCGTATGCCGGCGGTATCAATAAAGCGGAACAAAACTCCTTCAATGGTAATTTCATCTTCTATCACATCACGCGTGGTGCCCGGAATTTCAGATACAATGGCTTTATCCTCTTCTAATAAAGTATTCAGCAAAGTAGATTTGCCTGCATTGGGTTTGCCTACAATGGCAACCGGAATGCCGTGTTTAATTACATTGCCCACTTCAAAAGACTCGATCAACTTATCTAAAATATGTTGAATAGAGCTTATTAAATTTTTCAGTTCTGTCCTGTCTGCAAATTCTACATCTTCCTCACTGAAATCGAGTTCCAGCTCAATTAAAGAAGCAAAATCAATAAGCTTACCGCGTAACATTTTTATTTTGTTACTGAAGCCACCGCGCATTTGCTGCATAGCTACCTGGTGCGATACGGAAGAATTAGAATAAATCAAATCATTCACCGCTTCCGATTGGGAGAGGTCTAATTTTTTATTTAAAAAAGCTCTCAATGTAAATTCACCCGGATTAGCCAGGCGCGCGCCTTGTTTGCACAGTAGTTGTAAAATTTGCTGCTGTATAAACTGGCTGCCATGACACGAAATTTCTATACTGTCCTCACCGGTATATGAGTGCGGGTTTTTAAAAAGCGAAACAAGTACCTCATCTACAATTACACTGCCCGCGCAAATAAAACCGTAATGAATAGTATGCGTTTTTTTATTTTTAAATAGATAAGGTTTTTGTTCTTTGGTAAAAAAAACTTTCTCTAAAATTTCAAAAGCCTTGGGGCCCGATACGCGTATTAATGCAATAGCCCCTGTGCCGTGCGCGGTGGCAAGGGCGGTGATGGTGTCTTTATTGAGCAGGTTATATTGCATTACAGTATCGCTAATATAAGCAGAATAATTAAGAGTAATTTAAGCTGTTAGTATTTTAGGATTTTTTTGATTAGAGCACGCAATTTGAACGTATGTTTATTTTTGGGGCGTTACCCCGCATTGGTAATTAAGTGTGTCAATGAATAATGACGGCGGGGTCGCGCTTTACGTTGCAAGTCCTCCCATCACGCAAATACAAGGCGTAACGGTCCGGGCTTTCCACTGCAATCGCTAACGTAAATACAAGCGTTAGAGTTGCGAAGGGCTTGGCTCTTTTGCTCCTTTTTATTCATCGGAGTATAATTATTCATGACAAAAAACGGAAGTAAAGCGGGCCCCGAAGTAGCCCGGCCCCGCCCTAATTACTCATTGAAAGACAGTTACAATGCGGGGAAACGCCCTAATCAATCGCCTCTCAATAAACAGTCATTAAAAATGCTTAAATCTATGGGTTTTATAAAGCAATATTTTTATCTTAGCAACTTCTTAAATTAAAAAAATATGAGCGTTTTAGTAAACAAGAATTCAAAAGTTATAGTGCAGGGCTTTACAGGCGGAGAAGGAACTTTTCATGCCACCCAAATGATTGAATACGGAACAAATATTGTAGGCGGCGTTACCCCCGGAAAAGGCGGCACCAAACACTTGGATAAACCTGTTTTTAATACAGTTGCCGACGCGGTTAAAAATACCGGAGCTGATGTTTCTATCATTTTTGTACCTGCTCTTTTTGCTGCCGACGCTATTATGGAAGCCGCCGACGCAGGCATTAAAGTTATTGTTTGCATTACAGAAGGTATTCCCGTAAAAGATATGATTTTTGCCAAAGAATATATTAAAGGAAGAAATTGTCGTCTTATAGGCCCTAACTGCCCGGGTATCATCACCGCAGGCGAAGCAAAAATCGGCATCATGCCCGGTTTTGTTTTTAAGAAGGGAAAAATCGGAATCGTTTCTAAATCGGGAACTCTTACTTATGAAGCAGCCGACCAGGTTGTGAAAGCAGGTTTAGGAATTACTACTGCCATTGGTATTGGCGGCGACCCTATTATCGGAACTACCACTAAAGAAGCCGTTGAACTTTTAATGAATGATCCGGAGACTGAAGGCATAGTAATGATCGGAGAAATCGGCGGACAACTTGAAGCCGAAGCTGCCCGTTGGATAAAAGCAAACGGAACTAAACCCGTTGTTGGTTTTATTGCCGGACAAACTGCACCTAAAGGCCGCACCATGGGCCATGCCGGCGCTATTGTGGGTGGTAAAGACGATACGGCTGCTGCTAAAATGGCCATTATGCGCGAGTGCGGAATTCATGTGGTTGAATCGCCTGCTATTATTGGTAAAACAATGGCAGCCGTACTTAAAGGGGAAAAAATTCCGGCTTAATACACTCTGATTTAATACATCATGCTGAAGTTGTTTCAGCATCTTTTGAGCAATCCTGAAAACAAGTTCAGGATGACCAAAACTGAGAAAATGAAATTAAAACTTTTCCCCCTTTTATTTCTTCTCTCCTTTACACAAGACAATTTCTTCGACAAACTTATTGCACAAGCCCTCGCGCAAACTAAAAAAACGGTTGTGTACGATGCGACTTATTGCACTCTGAAATATCCAGGCGGCGATGTGCCCGAGGGAAAAGGTGTTTGCACGGATGTAGTTATTCGCTCTTACCGGGGAGTTGGAATTGATTTACAGAAAGAGGTACATGAGGATATGCAGAAAAATTTTAGTGCCTACCCCAAATACTGGAAATTAAAAAAAACCGATACCAATATCGATCACCGGCGGGTACCCAACCTGATGCTTTACTTTAAAAGAAAAGGTGCGGAACTATCTGTAAGTAATAAACCTGAAGATTACAAGCCCAGCGATTTGGTTTGCTGGAATTTACAAAACAAAAAAACTGACCGGGGCATTACACACATCGGCATTGTAACCAATATAAAATCAGACGACGGCAAACGCTACAAAATAGTGCACAACATTGGCGGCGGTAATAAACTGGAGGATATGCTCTTTGACTATACGATTATCGGGCATTACCGATTTGGGAAATAAAATTACTTCCAACAACTGACTCACCCTCTTATCCCTCTCTACCAGTAGAGAGGGACGAACAATTTTGTGAAATTTTATCGTTATCCTGTTTTTATATTTTGTATTTTCCCTCTTTGCCGGCAGAGAGGGGACCGTTTCGATTCCCACTTCAGTGGGAGAGAAACAGGGGTGAGTCAGTTTTTGGAAGTAATAATTAATTTAAACTTTTACAAATTTTCTCCGTAGCACCAACCTTGCTTTGCATGTAAGCTTTTATTTTAACGGAAATGTTTTTTCGTTTCTCTTCATTAGAAAGTAATTCGCTGCAAAAAGCAAAAAGTTCGGCTTCGTTATGTACCGGTTTTCCTATTTCTAATTTCTCTGCTTCGTGTGCCTCTACAAACTTATGGTAATTGGGCCCGAAAGAAACAGGTATGCCATACGCCATAACTTCCAGAATATTATGTATGCCGTTATTAAAACCGCCGCCTATATAAGCCAATGTTGCATATTGATACAACTGAGATAACATTCCTACGGTATCAACTACCAGAATATCTTTACCAAGATAATTTTCTTCCGAGAATTTTGCGTAGGCCAAACCTGAGTTTTTTACCAGGTTTAAAGTATTGCTGAGTGAAGCTTCATCAATCTCGTGCGGCACGATAATTAATTTCAGATCAGCAAATTGTTTTTTTAATTTTTTGCTTACCTCCAGAATCATTTCCTCGTCCTTAGGCCAACTGCTGCCGGTAATAATTACAGGAGATGAACCGCAAAATTTTTCAATCTCAGGAAATGATTTTTTGTTTTCAATAATTTGCATCACCCGGTCAAAACGGGTATCACCCGCTAACTCGCCATTGGTAAAACCATGCTTTTTTAAAAGATTCAAAGAATTTTCATCCTGAACAAAAAGTGTTTTAAATCCCTTAAGCGCTTTAAAGAAATTTTTTCCGTACCATTTAAAAAAATGCTGCGAGTGCCTGAATACACCACTGATTAAATAAGCAGGAATTTTTTTTTGTTCCAACTCCGCCAGATAATTCAACCAGAATTCATATTTTACAAAGACTGCAGTGTTTGGTTTCACCAACTCAATAAATTTTTTTGCATTGCTGTTAAAATCAACCGGTAAATAAAAAACCGCGTCGGCATGCTCATAATTTTTTCTTATTTCATAACCGGAGGGTGAGAAAAAAGTAAGTACCACCTTAACATTCTGCCGCTTCAATTTTTCAAGGACAGGTCTCCCCTGCTCAAACTCTCCCAATGAGGCGCAATGAAACCAAATCACCTTATCGCCGGGCTTTATTTTTTCTTTCAGGGTACTTTCAATTTTTTCAAAAATGTTTTTTCTTCCTTTAACCCAAAGTTTTGCTTTGTGATTAAATAAAGAAGCAAATCTGATAAAAAGAAAA
>DATMMV010000140.1:0-9671 GCA_035569635.1 Bacteroidia bacterium
GACCAGATAGACGGCGGATATTATCCGGGTTCTACGGGAGCAGACCCCAACTGTTGTATCTTTTATAATTCCTATGATAAAATGACTTACACCGCAACCACAGCTTATTCAGGGAGTACTGTACAGGTTTGGAAACCTAATTCAGGGGGAGTTCAGCACAATCCATTCTTTCCTGCTACTAACACGACAAGTACGGTAACAATAGGTGAAGAATTAAGAATACCGGCAGGCTATACTGTTACAATTCAAAATATGACGATTAAATTTACTCCGCAAGCCACCTTAGTAGTGGAAGGTTTGAAAAACGGTACCATTGCAGGAGCAAATTTAGTTTTGAAAAAATGCACGCTTGATGTGGACACGCGATGCGCTCAAAAAATGTGGCCTGGCGTTCGGGTTTGGGGCGATAAAACGATTTCGAGAGGATATGGGAATCAGGGTTACATTTACATTGACAGCATGAGCGTCATTCAAAATGCGCGGATTGGTGTTGAATTGGGATATAGTACAGACGACGCACTTTATGATGCCTCAAACGTGCCGGCACCAACGACGGGCGTCAATGCGGGCGGAGGCCTTATTAAAACAATCAATAGCAGTTTTATCAATAATGAACGGGCTATTGTATATCGTGCCTATCCGAACACGGGAGGAATTACAAGCCTTTTAACCACGACTTTTACCACGACCACAACACTGATAGAAACCGGAGTGTCTCCAAGATATTTCATTGGTGAATTATCCTATTCTCCAAACACCCTTATTCAGGGCTGTGCATTCGGTGCTGCGAATTATTTAGCACAGGATACAGGTATTTATACATTAAATTCCGTTTATTCCATGAGCCAATACACGGGCAATGTATGGAATACGGTTAGCAATATGAATTTCGGGGTATGGTCAACCAACAGCAGCGGAAGCAATAACATGAGCATTAAGCAAACCAAATTTTTGAATAACATAACCGGCGCTTATATAGGCGGCATTACTAATCCAACGTTGGATACAGACACCTTTAAACTTTACAATTGCACAGGCATGTTCTGTTTGTCCTCTAAATCTATCGGGGTGTTTTTGGATAATTGCACCGGATACAAAATGCAAAAGAGTTATTTTGACACATATTCTTCAGGGAGCAAGACTCTGTATGGCCTTATCATTTCCAATTCCGGGGCGAATGTGAATTGTGCGTTCAGCAACACATTCAAGAACCTGACAAGAGGCATACAAATGCAGTACGTTAACTACATTTATCAAACTCCTACGCCGCATAACGCGGGAGGGGGCCTTGTAAACGTCTGCAATACATTCACCAATATCAGCGGGGCGGATATGTATGTACCCTCTTACACAGCAACGGCGAACGTGAGCCTGAATGCTGGTTATTCTTATACTTGCACAACTTGCTATTCAGGAATACATCATGACCAAGGAACAGGAGACACAGGGCCAATGGGTTATCCGGTTACGTCGGGTAACACGTTTAGTCATACTTCAGGTGGTTGGGACGTATGGATAGACAGCGCTCTCACAGTCCTTGCGTATAATTCGAATTGGTGGTATTGCAGCAGCGGCTGTTCTGCAAACAAAAATCCGGTGCACCGCAGGTATGCAACGAGCAGCCCAATAGCAACCGATGTAAATTGCGCTACCGATCCATACTCAAACGGACTTAGGATTTCTAACCCGGTGTTAGCTGTTTTAGCGGCCGCCGACCAGGCCAAATCCGTTTATGACAGTTTACAAAATGCAATCGCCTCTATGAACCCCAACTCGTATCAATTGCCGGGACTAAGGAGTAGACTCGGTAATACCCTTAACAGACGTCACAGGTTAATTGACGAGGGCATTCACATGCTCTTAGATGACAGGAACGACACTACTATGCATTACGTAGATAGCCTGTCTTGGTTAAAAGCAATGGATTTGCCAGCACGTTCAAGATTGGAGACGGCGATTAATATTAAAGACAGTTCCAAAGCTGTTACCGCATTAAATGCGGTGGTTAATGAGGAAGGGCAAAGCGACTATGTAAAAGTTTATACAATACTCTTGAAAAATCTGCATAAAACCCCTGCCGAGATCATGGCGAACCTTTCCAATCTTTCTGCCATGCAGGAAGTGGATGCGAATAAAACCGACATACACGCCTACGTTAAAGCCAATATCTTACTGCATAGCGTAGGCCGTTCTACCTACACGCCCATTGTCCAGGAAGTCGAGCAGGCGAATGACGAGCAGCAGCGCGTTACAAAGCAAAATGCAATAGAAGAAATAAACACCCTAATAAGCAAACCAAATCCTTTCAAAGATTATACTACTATAAGGACTGTTATCACAAGGAAGATAAATAACGCCTTTGTGGTAATTACCGATATGCTTGGTAAGGAAATAGCAAAATATCCGGTTTATGAAGGTGAAACCAATATCAATTTTGATGCTTCAACCTTTAATCAGCAAATTTTCTCATGCTCTTTAATAATAGATGGCGTAAAAATTCAAACAAACAAAATGGTTCTGATTAAATAACCCTTGCGATAATAAAAACCCGTCCTGAGTTTCGGGGCGGGTTTTTTTATTTCGAAATTTTTAGATTGGGTAACTATTTAAAAGTAAACCCTCATTTAGCACGCAATTTTTTTTACTTTTAAATATTAAGTTTTAATGGTGCGTTTAGCTAAATCAAACATTCAAATTAAAAAAATAAGTATATGGGAATGATAAAAGACCTTTGGGACATTGCAAAAGATGTGTTTGATTTAGAGGATAAATTGCTGAAGCAGAAGAAAGAGAAGAAAATAGCTCTTGCAAATCTGTTGCAACATATAGGCGACGTATTAAAAGACACTTATGACAAACTTTCAAAGCCAATTTATCCTGCCGGTAATTGCGAACAGTTGGGGGTATTGAGCGAAGATTTGTATAAAGAATTGGTTGATGTAGTCGGTGAAGGAGAAGCTGCCTTACTTTCAAACAAGCTTAACCAGGCACATAATGTTGAGGAATTGTACCATGTAGTTAATACAATAACGCAGGAAGAGTTAGAACAATTAGATGCTGCTTCCGGTCGGTTCATTGCCGTGTCTCAAAAATTACTTGCTGCAGGTGCTATATAAGACAATTTATAAAGGAATATGCCGGAAATTAAAAACTTAGATGACCACATCAAAACCATTTACAATAGCCATGCGCATTGTTTTACAATAGATCATGTGCCTGATTATTTTGCGAAAGGATATTTTCCGGTAAAAATCAGTTGGCTCCGCAAATACGGAATATTAAAATGGCTGGTAGCGAATCTTCCCAAGATTATATCCTGGAAGGCTGAGATGCTGCAACGGCTGAGCAATTTGGTAATCTATGCGGATGAGAAAACACAGGAAGATGTAATTAAAAATCTTGCAAGTTATTATCCTGCCAATGCAAAATTTGTTTTGCTTACTATGGACATGGAATATATGGATGCAGGAGATCCGCCCGTGAAATTTAAAGAACAGCTTAAAGAATTGGAAGATTTAAAAATCTACTCTAAAGAATTAAAGGACAAAATATTTCCATTTATTTTTATTGATCCGCGCAGGGTTACAGCTAAAAAGGAAAAAGAAAGTGATTTCGTAGGAAATGAATTTGTAGATAAGGTAAAGGAATATATCAATAACGGAACATACACCGGGTTAAAACTTTATCCTCCTATTGGTTATTACCCATTTGACAAAGGCTTGAAAGAATTATATCAGTTTGCACTTGATAACCAATTACCGCTGATAACTCATTGCATAAAAGGGGTTGTTCATTTTCGCGGGGATAAAAAACCGGAATGGACTGTTCATCCTGTTACCGGCCAAAATTTGCCGGGAGATAAAGCAAAGGATTATGCAAATAATCTCGCGCACCCATTAAATTTTGAATGCTTACTGAATAAAAAAATATTGCGCGAATTATGGAATGACCCGACAGTTGATTTTTCCAAGTTAAAAATTTGCCTCGGGCATTTTGGCGGAGAGGACGAATGGGACGATTTTTTAGAAAACCCCTGGATACCAGATGTAGGTTTAACAGGGGATGATTCCCTGATTGACATTAAACATCCTTGGTTTAAAGGCGAGGACTTTGATACACTATACAAAACAGAAAAGGAAAAATTGGAACACACGCCTTTCAGTTGGTTTTCTGTAGTCTGTAAACTCATTACCAATCCTGAATATGAAAATGTTTACGCTGATATAAGTTACACTTTGTCTGATCCTAAAATGTATCCATTACTTAAGGTTGTTTTGGAAAGCAACGAGACAATAAGAAAACGGGTATTATTCGGAACGGATTTTTATGTGGTGGCAAAAGCCGGTGCAGAACGGGAATTATGTATAAATCTCAGGGGTTATCTTGGTGAAGAATTGTTTAAACAAATTGCTGAAACCAATCCGCGGGAATTTTTGAAGAATAAACTAAATCAGAATGTTTAATTTTTCTTTTGTATAAAGTAAATCCATATTTATATTGAGAGATTAAAAAGTAAAGAAAATTGCCTGCATAGAATTTAACTATTTTTTCACCCGTTTTGGGTCGAATGCATTTAAAAATCCCCCCATAGATATAAATGCAAAAATAGCTCCAATCAGCCACACCCACCAATATACTTTACTTTTATAATAGTAGTAAGATACCACCGCAATACCAGCTACCATAAAGATTATTCCAACTGCTAAATCTGTGGAGTTGTAGCCCGTTTTTTTATTTATTGAATATCTGTTTTTAATATCGTTGTCTATATGATCCTTTACAATGTCGTAGCTCTCTTTGTCCGTATCTTTATCAAGCATTTTAAGAAGTTCCAAATTTTGCTTAATCGTCACAGAGTTTTTTCGAAAATTTATTAGTTGATATATTAGGCCAATGACAGTACCTATAGTGCTCAAAGCGAACGTTATTACGTTCTGTGTTTTATCCACGTCAGCCATAGATTATTTTAATTTTAGATGCGAAAGATAAAAATAAAAAATCGAAGTGAAAAGAGAGGGTTTTGCACAATTATGATTTATTGATTAACGGCTTTAATAACCAATGAACTTAAAAAGAAGTATTACACTTCCTATAAAAACACATACAATTGCAGAAATTGCGAATATTATCGCAATGGTTTTTTTATGTATATGTAACGGATCGGTATTAAGTATAACTTCTTTTTTTAAAGCAAGCCTGCCGGGATATAATAGAAAAAATCCTAATATAATTATTGCTAAACCTAATTTCAATGAAAATTTTAATTAGTCTTTTAAAATTTTAAAGACCTTCTGATCTGATTTGCTTTCGGCTTTAAGATAATAAACACCGGTTGGAAAACTGCTTAAATCAATTTCTTGTTTTGAAACCGGATTATTCAAAACATAGACAATTTGCCCTAAACAATTTGTAATGCTTATTTTTCCAATTTTATTTTCTTCAAGCTCCACATTAAGTTTATCTTTTACGGGATTAGGATATAAATCTATTGGTAACTCATTTAATTTACTTTCCTTAATACCCACCGTAGTTAAACTTATTGTTTTACAAGTGGTATCAATATTAGCTATAGGCATTGGATAACCTATAACACAAACAGTATAATTCGCATTCATTGCGTACGAATGCGTTACAGATTGGAGATTATAACTGGAAGCATAAGTTCCATCGCCAAAAACCCATTTTACACTCTCGTAATAGTGGGGTGGATTAATTGAAAAAGTTACAATACCTCCATTTATTTGATAGATAAAATTAAGTTGAGCTGATGAATTCAAAAATAGGATCACACCAATAAAAGACATTAATCTTTTCATTCTTTTATTATTTTGAAAAAACTTTGCCTCTCTTTACTTTCTGCCTTTAAAAAGTAAATTCCGCTTGGAAAAGAAGACATGTCAATTTCTTGTTTTGAGATTGGATTATTTAATACATAAACAAGTTGACCTAAACAATTTGATAAGGTAACTTTATTTATTAAAGTTTTGTTTTCAAAATCCATTTGAACTTTATCATTTGTTGGATTAGGAAAAATATTCATTGCAAAATTTTCATCCGTGTTATTTTTTATACCCGTCGGAAAGCCCATTTTTGCAATGTAATTTCCGTTAGAGCCGTTTGTTGTCGTAAATGCTCCCGCACAGTATAATTCGCTGTTATACTCACAAAAAGTATTAACAGGATATATTTTCGTACCCACACTATCCCATAGTAAAGTTGATGTATTCCAAACTAAAGGAATTGCACCATTATAGAGTTTGTTATTAAATGCAAGAAAATTTCCGTAGCAAAGTGCGCCTATCTGCTGACTAAACAAACTTACATTTGTACCATCCCACTGATGGATTTCTGCGCCAAGACTTGTTGTATTTGCACCAATTAACAATTTACTCTGCCATTCGTATAAGCCTAATCCTCCGTTGCCAGATGGCACCCCGGTTGAGACAGTGTTCCATGCGCTGCCATTCCATCTTGCAATATGATTACATGCTATATGAGCAGCACTATCAATTGGGCCAACAGCATAAAGCTCATTCTGATAAACGTAAAGATCATTTACATTAGTCCCCTGCAACCCGGCACCCACAGCCTGCCATGCTGTACCATTCCATTTCGCGATGTGACTGGCGTTTACACCGTTTATAGTTGTGAAGGAACCTGCCGCGTAAATTTCATTATTATAAGTAGCAAGACACCAAATTATGTTATTGCAGGATGCTGCCATGCTAACCCAATTTGAACCGTTCCACTTTGCAATGTTTTTAGATGCTACAACACCGGCTGAATCAAAACGGCCTGCAACATATACCTCATTATTAAAAACCAATACCTTTGCAACAGTGCTTACTGAAGACCTGATGCCCTGGCCAAATGCTGTCCATGTTGAGCCGTTCCAGGCAGCCACATGGTTGACCTGCGTTCCTCCCGCATTTGTGAAAAGTCCAACCGCTACCATGCTACCGTTATACGCTGCCATACTAAATACAGAAAAATTTACGGTCTGAGTCAAAGGAACCCAATTCATAGCCTGGCTCTTAATACTCAGCTGACAGAATAATAACAGTATAAGTAAAAGTGTTATTTTTTTCATGATTTTAATTTGGCAACAGTATTTTTCTTCTGCATTGCAAATCTTCAGAAAACTCAAATAATTGTCCGGTTTGTTTTATCGTTTTGGAATCAACTGGATACAAATTAAAATCAATAGCAAAAAAATGCTTTGAAACCGGAGACCGCAAAAAGTGATGAAATCTGCCCTGACAATAGAATAGCAAAGTAGTTGCTCCACTTGAAATATTTGTTTTGTATAAATGATTTGGATTCCACCAATACATTATTGTATTATCTTCATTAGGGTACCAGTTGAACGCATTTTCGCCTGAACAAATATTTCTTTCAGTATTTGTAAGTGTGTCCCGTTCCGTTATGCTGAACACATTATTTACTGATTTTACGTAATAAAGAAAATGCTTTATTTGTACTACCCAGGAATATACTCCGTTCAAAGAATTTACTCTTACACCGTTGGCGTCCATTTTATGCACACAATCCAAACCTACGTACCAAATAAATTTGCCGTCGTCCGTCCACCGGGGGAATTTACTTCCTCCATCAAAAGTCAGCTGAGTTAAGCTATCTCCATTGCCTTTGATTTTATAAATATTCCAATCCATAGTTTCATATACCAACCAGCCGTTCTGATTGATAAAAACATCATTCATCACATTTTTATCAAGTAAAATTCTTTGCTTTGTTTTAATATTATATTTCCATAAGCAGTGCGCTTTTAAATCTTTTTCTGAATTTAGATAATAAATAACATTTCCATCTATTGGGTCAGGTACAACACGCCAAACACTTTCTGAGCTGCTAAGATCAGCGAAATTAAAACCAAATGCTGGTTCCGGTGGGAATGCAGGCCAAATTAAAGTCGTATCCTCGCAGGCAAAAGACCATGACTGAACCGGAGCCTCAACCAATATCTGGTTAGGAGTTATTTTTGGGTCTTTTTTGCACGCAAAAAAGACCGACAAAAAAATAAAAAATATGTTTATTCTTCTCAGAATTAATCAATAATAAGCTTCTTAACCATTGTTTTGTTATTATCAATCTCTAAGGTAAGGAAATAAATCCCTTTCGGCAAATTGTTTAAGGATAAAGTATGGTAATTGCTTCCCACGCTAACATTTATGTTGTGATCCTCATAAATCGTTTTGCCCATCAAATCTAAAACAATTAGATTTCCTTTTGAGCCCGTTTTTGAAACAAAGCCAACCGTAAATTTGCCTGTATTAGGATTAGGATAAATATTAAAATAATTAACTTCTGCTTCCTTTTCTTTTACATTTACAGGCGTTCCACTGGTATAAAGCGTGAAAGCACTCTTAACCTGGAAAGTACTGCTGTTGGCAGGATCAACGGGAAAATATTTGTTAACAACAGGCGAGCCTGGGATAGTATTCTGAATGAGCTTATACGCGTAACTCACCAATGTAGCTGAACTGATTGTTGCATTCACAACCTCAACATCATGGGGTTCATCTTCCACTATTGGAAAAGGAAAAGTAACGGATGGAGTTCCAACTGAAGCCTTATATAAAGGCCACTTATCTAAAAATGTCTCCCCGGGAAAACTATAAGAGTATATTGTTGTAACCTTATATATATTCACTGAGTAAGTACCGGAATAAGGAAAATAATTTGAAATGCCAGGCCAGGTTCGAACTACGTTTGCAGCAACTAAGGATGATGTTTGAGTGGTTCCCGTCGAATAATGGGCAGCATCAATATGCCTGATGTAGAATTGTGGTTCAAGAGAAACTAAAGCAGCTCCTGCATTAATTCTCCCATATCCTGTGACAACATCTGGCCCAATTGATTCAGTATATGTAGGCGTTATAGTTAAATCTGTTGCAGACCTCTTCATCAGGTATTCGCAATCCTCATGCACCAGGTTATCCCAGCTTGGAGAATTTGAATTTCTATAACTCATCATTAAGCCTGCCACACCGCTAACATGAGGAGCGGAAGCAGAAGTGCCGCTAAAGGTTTGATAATTGCTTGGATTCGGGGAATTAGGCGCAATAGGATTTGTAGGCATTGCTTGGGTAGTTTTTACATTTAATATATCTCCAGGCGCAACAAAATCTACAACTTCCGGTGAAGTAAATTGTGACCCGTTTACGCCATCTAAATGATATTCGCCATTTGTCCCGTTTGCTCCAACATTCATAATTATTTTTGGTTTTAAAGTAGCAGGAATATTTGGAGATGATACCGTTTGTAACCAATTGGGAGACAATACCGGGTATTTAAAATTACCCCGTGAAGCGACAAAAGCTACACCATTTTGATTGACAAAATCAATCATTTCCACCATGTTATAATCGTAATCAACGTTAACGAAACCAAAACTACTGTTAAAAATATGAAGACTGGCAGTACTTGTGGCACCCAACGATAAACTTGTTGCACCATTCAGATAACCATCTAACACCCATCCCATAGTTATTATGTCTTCCCCTATTTTCATACTTACCATTGTCACTCCTCCTTGATTAATCCCTGCCGTAAGATTGTAAATCGTCAGCATAAAGTGGACTAAATATAATTAAAAGTTAGATAGTGTTTCCAAAATTATTAAATTTAAATAATCATGGAAACAAAGAAAA
>DATMMV010000141.1:0-11139 GCA_035569635.1 Bacteroidia bacterium
AAGTACCGTCTTTGGTCATTTTATCTATCTGCGCCATTTTGCGAATGGTTTTGCGGATAGTTGCAAAGTTGGTAAGCATACCACCGGGCCAACGCTCGGTTACATATGGCATACCGATATTTTTTACTTTTTCAGCTACAATTTCTTTTGCCTGCTTTTTAGTGGCAACAAAAAGTATTTTTTTACCTGAACGGGCCAATTGCTTAAGAGCGTTTGACGCTTCTTCAATTTTAACAACGGTTTTGTTAAGGTCGATGATATGAATACCGTTTTTTTCGGCAAAAATATAAGGTGCCATGGCAGGGTTCCATTTGCTGCGCATGTGGCCGAAGTGGGCTCCTACTTCTAATAATTCGTTGAACGAGGTTCTTGACATGTTTTTTATAATAAAAGATTAACGTTTGCTGAATTGGAAACGACGACGTGCTTTTGAACGTCCGAATTTCTTACGCTCAACCATACGGTTATCACGGGTAAGAAGTTTCTCTGGTTTAAAAGTTACACGAAGGTCATTATTGGTTTCTACAAGGGCTTTAGCAATAGCTAAACGGATAGCCTGTGCCTGTCCGTTTGTACCACCACCCTGTACATTTACTTTAACATCGTACTCATTGCGTACATTGGCAGCGTTTAACGACTGCTCTACGCAATATTGCAAAGTACCTGTTGCAAAATATTCTTTAAAATCGCGGCCGTTTACAGTAATGTTACCCTTGCCTTTGCTTAGGTATACACGGGCCACTGATGTTTTCCTTCTTCCTGATTTATTGATTTTTTCCATCTATGAATTAAGCCTTAATGGTATTGATATCTAATTTAATTGGCTGTTGTGCTTCGTGCTTATGCTCGGTACCCGCGTAAATAAATACATTGGTGTTAAGCTGACGGCCCAAACGACCTTTTGGCAACATACCGTGAATGGCAAGGTGCAAAATTTCAGTCGGTTTGTTTTTCAACAAAGTTTTTGGCGTTGCAATACGCTGACCTCCCGGGTAACCGGTATAGCGTTTATATTCTTTCGTTTCGGCTTTATTACCGGTAAAACGAACTTTTTCTGCATTGATGATAATCACGTTATCGCCGGCATCATCGTGTGGGGTGTAAGAAGTTTTGTGTTTACCTCTTAAAATCATAGCCACCTGAGAGGCTAAGCGGCCCACAACCTGGTTTTCGGCGTCAATTAAATACCATTTCTTATCGGCTTGCGCCGCGCTGGTAAATTTGGTTTTGTAACTAATAGCGTCCACTGTATAAAGTTTTAAATCCCAATAGGGGCGGCAAAGATAATTCTTTTTTGCTTATCTCAAAAAATAAATGCGGGCTTTTTAGCTGTTTTTTGAAGCAAAAACGGACTCTTTTGAGGTAGCCCGTTTCAATCTAAAACTACTAAGGGCCGAATTATACAGAAACTGCCGCTTTCGGGGCTGCTGCCAGTATATCGGTGCTGGTGCCACTTGCGTATTGTTCAAAGTTTTTAATAAAAGAAGTGGCCAGATTTTGAGCGGTTTTTTCGAAATCAACCTTATCGGCCCAGGCGTTGCGGGGTTCTAATATCTCAGAAGGTACGCCCGGACAAGATTTCGGGAAATTAAGTTTGAAAAAGGGGGTTTGGCCATACTCAACCTTATCAAGTTCTCCCGTAAGAGCAGCGCCAATAAGTGCGCGTGTATAAGAAAGTTTAATGCGGCTTCCTACTCCGTACTTACCTCCTACCCAACCGGTATTCAGCAACCAAACGTTTACTTTGTTTTTCTTTAATTTTTCGCCTAACAAAGTAGCGTATTTTGCAGGATGAAGCGGTAAAAATGCTTTTCCGAAACAAGCAGAGAAAGTAAGTGTCGGCTCAGTAATGCCCATTTCTGTGCCCGCAACTTTTGCAGTATAACCGCTGATAAAATGGTACATAGCCTGCTCGGTAGTTAATTTTGAGATGGGCGGTAAAATTCCATACGCATCACAAGTCAAAAAGAAAATATTTTTAGGAATTTCTCCAATGGCAGGGTCAACCGCGTTTTCAATAAAGTTAGAAGGATAGCTTACGCGGGTATTTTCTGTTTTTTTGATATTGCTGTAATCAACCGTTTTGGTTCCGTCGTAAAAGTTGATGTTTTCTAATAAAGAACCGGCTTTAATTGCATTGAAAATCTGAGGTTCTTTTTCAGCGGTTAAATCCACGCATTTTGCATAACAACCACCTTCAAAGTTAAATACCGAAGTATCGCTCCATCCATGCTCGTCATCGCCTATTAATTTACGATTAGGGTCAGCACTCAATGTTGTTTTTCCTGTTCCCGAAAGCCCGAAGAAAATAGCGGTATCATTTGCTTTTCCGATATTGGCCGAGCAATGCATGGAAAGTACTTTCTTTTCGTGCGGAAGGATATAATTTAATACGGTAAAAATCGATTTTTTAATCTCGCCGGTATAGCCCGTTCCACCAATTAAAATTACTTTTTTAGTGAAATTGATAATGGCAAAATTATGCTGTCGTGTACCGTCTACTTTTGGATCGGCACGAAAGCCCGGAGCATTTAAAATAAGCCACTCGTGCTTAAAATTTGTAAGCTCGCTTGCATCGGGTCTTAAGAAAAGGTTATAAGAGAATAAATTGCTCCACGAATATTCATTTACCACACGAATATTGATTCTGAAAGAAGGATCGGCACAGGCATAAGCATCGCGTACAAAAACTTCTTTGCCTGCAAAATAAGCGTTCATTTTAACCTGTAAAGCATCAAATTTATCGGCTTCAAAGCGATTATTTACATCACCCCACCAAACACTGTCTTTGGTGTTTTCATCATAAACAACAAATTTGTCCTTAGGGGAGCGACCTGTAAATTCACCGGTATCAATAGCGAGGGCGCCTGTATCTGTTAAAACCCCTTGTTTGCGGGTCAGAGTATCTTTTATCAATTCGTCCGAACTTAAGTTCCAATAAGCGGTATCAACGTTTCCCAGTCCAATTGCTTTCAAATCCTGATTCGCGGGCTTTATTCCTATTTCCTTCATTCCTTAAGATTTTGATGAGGGCGCAAATATAAAAAAAACAGCCCTCTTGCGAGGGCTGAGTTTTGCGATATTAATCAACAATTACCTGCCTTTTTTAACATAGGTTTCATTTTCTTTCACAAACACCAAATCTGAACTGGAAACCAGCTTTTTAATCTCCTCTACGAAAACTTTTTGTTCATCAGAAGTAAGCTCTTTTAATAATAAAACATAATCTTTTTCGCCTTCCCTTCCCCAGGTTTTTACTTCAAAAGCCGGTTTTTTAGGGTGTGATTCGATAAATTCCTTCACCTTATCAGCTGTTTTATAATCAGTTCCTGCACCTTTACTTATAAAGGATACCACCAAACGATATTTCATACTTACGGTTTCGGTTGTTGTAGTACTTGATGCAAGAACAACCTTTTTCAATTCTACTTTTGAGGTAACAAGCACCATTTCGGGCTTTGAAATAATTTTTTTAACGTCGTCTACAAAAGCTACCTGTTCTTCTTCTGTTAATTCAGATAAGGGAAAATACATTTTCTTTTCACCTTCCTTGCCTTTGGCTACTACTTCGTAAAAAGGTTTTTTGGGATGATTTTTAGCGAAATCTTCAACTTTAGTGAAAGTTTCGTTATCAATTCCGCCACCCTTACTTATAAAATCAAGTGTTAGTTTCGGTGCGATTTTTCTTCCGGATTGCGTATTTTTGGTTTTACTGCCTTTTTTAGTTTGCGCGTTTGTTATCGAATAATTAAACGCTAAAAGGCTTATTAAAAAAATTACTTTTTTCATATTCTGTTGTTTGTTTTACAAGATTAATGCAAATCATAGATTGTGCCAAATTTATTTCGGGCGTAACTCATGAAATGATTGAAATTCAGCTTCTCGCCTGTTATACGCCGGCATAATTCGGCAGCGGTATAAAATTTACCATGAGAATGAATGTTCTTTCTTAACCATACCAATAACTCGGAAAAATCGCCTGCTTCAATTTTTTCGGGAAGCCCTTTAATTTCTTTTTTGGCCTGTTCAAAAAACTGAGCTGCATAAAAAGAGCCCAATGAATAAGTCGGGAAATATCCGAAAGAACCATGGCTCCAATGCACATCCTGTAAAATGCCATGCGCAAAATCGGGAACATCAATTCCCAAATACTCTTTATATTTGGCATTCCAGTATTCGGGCAGTTCATCAACCCTCAATTTATCTTCAAAAATCGCTTTTTCAATTTCGTAACGAATCATGATATGAAAATGGTAATTCAGCTCGTCGGAATTTGTACGTATTAAAGAAGGCTCAACCCTGTTCATTCCTTTAAAGAATGCTTCGGGAGTTACGTTTTTTAATTCTTCGGGGAAATATTGCTGCGCGTATTTAAAATTGTTTTTCCAATACGCTAAACTTCTTCCCACATTATTTTCCCAGAGGCGCGATTGCGACTCGTGAATACCTAAAGAAACCGCTTCTCCCAATGGCATTCCATATTGTTCGGGCGATAAACCCTGTTCATACAAGGCATGCCCGCCTTCATGAATACAGCTCCAAATCATTTCAGAAAAATCGTTTTCGTTAATGCGGGTGGTTATACGAACATCATCCTGACTTAGTGTAGTGGTAAAAGGATGCGAAGAAATATCCTGCCTGCCGCGACTAAAATCAAAACCCATTTGTTTTAAAAGGCCCAAACCAAAATCCCATTGCTTGGCTTTATCAAAATGTTGAAAGAAAAATTTATTATCAACCTGCTTTGCTTCGCGAATTTGTTTTACAAAAGGAACAAGCTGTTTGCGCACGTCCGTAAATAAAACATCCAACTCGGCCACGGTAGCTTTCCGTTCGTGCAAATCAAGCATCGCGTTATACGGGTGGGCTTCGTATCCCAATAAATCGCATTCTTTTTTCTTGAAACCTATTAGTTTTTCTAAGTGCGGGGCAAAGAGTTTGTAATTATTTTCTTTTTTAGCCTGTTGCCACGCATTGAACGAAGCCGAAATCGCGTGGCTCAACTGTTCTACAAACCCGGTGGAGTATTTTTTTTGTTTTTGATACTCTTCTATAATTAATTCTACGTTCTTTTTTTGAAACTCGTTCAATTGCCCGTTTGTTTTCAGTTCGTTTAGGAGCGTATTTGTTTTCTCATCTGTAAACAGCTGATGCGAAATACCCATTAAGGTTGAAAGTTGCCCCGCTCGAAAACCGGCTCCCTGCGGAGGAAGGTACGTTTCCTGATCCCATGCCAACGCCGAGGCGGCGTACACTACATCAGCAATGCGCTGCATATGGTTTTGTAATTTATCGTAACTCATCGGCTAAAGATAAACACAAAACGGAAAGTAGCAATACCGGCCCCCTTTACTTTCCTCTCTCTATAGGGAGAGGAAAGTAAAGGAAGTTTTAGTGCTTAACAGTATGTCTGTGTCTCAGGTGGTGCGTGCGTACTTTGTTTTTGTGTTCTTCGCGCGATTTCATCATCAGTAAAAAGATGAAGCCTGCCACGAAAAAGCAAATGCTGAAAATAAACAGCGCGTTGTGCCATATAGATTCGCCTGCAAAAGAAGAAAAACTTTCTGAAGCCTTAGCAGCCTGGCTGCCAAACATGAAAAGTACAACTGACCAACGGCCCATTGTTTTTAGAATTTGAAATGATAGTGATTCCATAACCTGTATTTTTTTAATTTAGTATTCAATAATTAAATTGTTCCTGTTAATATATTAGACGCAAATCATTGCAAAAAGTTGCAGTAAAAAGGCGAAATGAGGTGAGGACTTGGTATCTGGCGGCTTTTTAACGATAAGTGGTAAGCTAAAAAAAACCGGGCTACGTTAAAACACGTAGGCTTTTTAATTGAGATTTTACCGGTAAAAATCCAAATAACGGAAAGCAAAAATGGCCGGGATTGACCCGGCCATTCAACTGATAAATGAGGTGAATGATTATTGCTTAATAAAAGTAAGATATTTAAACGGCACATTGTTTTTACGCACGCTTACAATATAAGCGCCTGCTGCTAAATCAGTAACCGGAATTTTATTCTCGTTCGACTCCATGTCAAAACTTTTTTGTTGTTTGCCTTCCATGTTATAAATGTAGGCGGTAAACTTATCCCCTTTTGTATTATTCAGATTCAGTTTAATCTCGTCAGTGGCCGGGTTAGGAAATAATTTAATTGTTATATCGTTTTTCGAAGAAGAATTAATTCCTGTTGCCAAGTCCCTAAGGTCTCTTTTAAAGATTCCGCGCCCATGAGTAAATGCGTACATGTAACGTGAACTGGGAGAAATAACTAAATCAAATACCATTGTAGCATCCGGAAAACCGGTATCATAAGGATTCCATGTTACGCCTTTATCCGCAGAAACAAATACCCCATAATCACAACCTACATACACAAAATTAGGATCGGTAGGGTCAACAATTACACACTCAAACGGCATATTGGGTAAATTGGTGCTCATGTCTGTCCATGTAGCGCCATTATTAGTTGATTTAAAAACGTGGCCTGTTCCGAAACCGGAAAATACCGCGTAAACCTCTCTGCTATCTTTCGGATTTACTGCAATTCTCCTGGGAAAACGATTTGGTAATCCCGATGAAATATCCGTAACGCTAGCGCCTCCGTTAGGACTGAAAAACATTTTCATGTTATTGGTTTGATCTGGGGCGGTTCCGAAATAAACAGAATCTGTATTTGTAAAAGAACAAGCTACCGCCATTATTTGCGTACCGTTATTTACGGGATTATTTCCCATATAATTCCATGTGGCACCTGCATCGGTTGAACGTTGTAACGCCTTACCACCGGCATATATATATTGAGTATTTGAATAGCACAAAATATACGGCGCTAAAAACGCCGCGTAATTTCCGCCGGTAGCACTTGATGAGTTTGAAAGAACTTGTGTGGCAAAATTATTTCCCTGTGTATTATCGCTGAAAACATTCAGGTATTGATAGGCTCCGTACTGAATCTGGTCATTGGTATGGTCAATGGCATTATAGCATCCGTCACCGCCTATCATTGCTTGCCATGTATAAGCCCCGAAATATTTAATAGTATAATTATCCTGCAGCCCGCTTAATAAAACCGTGGTGTCTGTTGCCGAAACACTTCCTATATAATGTTGTGTAGTAACATATCCTCCGGTACATTCGTAAAATGTATTTCCGAAATCGTTTGAACGGAACAGGCCTCCGTCAGTTATTACATAAATTTTATTAGGAGCGGAAGGATTTCCGACGATATCATGTACATCCGAATGGTAATTTCCGTTTGATTGATTAAAACTTGTTCCACCTGTTGTTGAACTATAGACATAAACACCTCCCGCCAAAACATTATTAGGGTTGCCGGGTTGAATTAATAAGCCTTTGGTATAAAAGCCCTGGTAGCTTGAAATATTTTGCGTTGTTTGCTGAACCCAGGTTGCGCCTTTATCAATTGATTTATAAATACCCACTGTATTATACACGTCGCAAAGATGCGTATACATAATATCGTTGTTGTTTTTGTATTTGGTAAATGTGATACGTCCCTGATAAGCTGTGGACGGTAAACCACTTGTGTTTTGTGCCCATGTTGCGCCACTGTTAGTGGTTCGGTAAACACCTTGCACAACGCTTCCGTAATTACCTACTCCGCATAAAAGAATGTTTGTATCCACGCTGTGCATTTCCAAATCCATGCACATTTTTTGATTGAGTATGAGATTCCAGGTTGTTCCCGCGTCAACCGATTTATAAACTCCTTCAGTGGTCGCGGCGTAAACAGTAGTTGGTTTAAGCGGATTAATAACTATATCCCAGATACCGCGATTCTGATTGTAGGTCCAGTTTATTACCTGCGACCAGGTTGTACCTCCGTTTACGGATTTAAACAACCCCATTCCATATGAGCCTCGTGTTGCGCGTATATCGCCAATTCCCTGCGAGTTACTTCCGTAACTGTATACTTCGCCGCTGCCCACATACATTTCATTTTTGTTGGAAGGATTTATAGCAATACTACTTACCCCTAAAACCGGAAATCCGAGCGGAACATAATTCCACGCGTTTGCTCCTATTCCACCCGTTGTTGATTTCCATAACCCGCCGCTGGCAGAACCTAACCAAATAGTCGCGGTATCAGTGGGGTCAAAAGCAATTGCAATTGTACGGCCACCCATATTTCGCGGGCCGATACTTTGCCAGGAAGTGGTTGTTTGCGCGTTACGGTTTGTTAAAGCATTTTGCTTATACCAATCCATCGCGCTTGCGTATGCATTTGCAGGAATATCTTTATCGGGGAAAGCAGCCGCCTGCGAAAAAAACTGCAAAGCATCCATCGCATCCGAATGTTGTTCGTTTTCTTTTTCGGAAAAGAAATTCTTTTTCGTTTCCGCTTTATCCGAATTGTTTGAGCAAAGAAAACCTACCACTACGATTGAACTGATAAGGAGTATGGAGAAAAATTTATTTTTCATATGCATTTATTTTAAAGGCAATTTACACTAAGTTTTTAATACAGGGCAACCACTTATCACAAAAAATCAGCATTTGGTTGCTTTTAACAAATAAGGGGTAAAAATTAAATCTGAATGCCAATAACAAGGATATCATCGACCTGTTCTAATTCGCCACGCCATCCTTCCACAGTTTTATCAAGTATATCCCGCTGCTTAGAAATGGGTTCTTTACTTGTTTTCAGAAGCAATTCACGGAAATTTCCGGTCATGTATTTTTTTCCTTTAGGTCCGCCGAATTGATCTGCATAGCCATCAGAGAAAATATAAAACGTATCGTCTTTTTGTAATTGAATTACGTTATTGGTAAAGTTTTTAATTTCTTCATCGGCACGTAATCCAATCGGGAATTTATCTGCCTTGTATTGAGTAATGGTTCCGTTGCGTACAAGATAAAGCGGATTAAAAGCTCCCGAATATTGCATCTGCATTTTTTCATAATCAACAATGCACATGCTCATGTCCATACCGTCCTTAGTTTGTTGCGAAGAATCTTCTCCGCCCGATTTTGCATGAAGCGTTTTAACAACACCTTTGCTCATCTTATCCATAATTACCGAAGGAGGCATGTCCTTATTATCAGGATTATTCAAAATCTCTTTCAATAAATTATACCCCACAATACTCATAAAAGCGCCCGGCACACCGTGCCCCGTGCAATCAACAGCCGCAACATACGATTTTCCGTCATGTTGATCAACCCAATAAAAATCACCGCTAACAATGTCTTTCGGTTTAAACAGAACAAAAGATTTTTCGAAATATTTTTTTACTACCGCATCCGGAGGGAGAATGGCCTGTTGCAAACGTTTTGCATAACGTATACTATCGGTAACATGCTTATAAATAATTTCAAGCTCATGATTTTTTTGCTCGATTTCTTTTTTCTGCATCACCACTTCTTCGGTACGCTCAATAACTTTTTGCTCAAGCACACGCTCGTTCTCAGCAAGGTCGGTTCTCATTTTAAGCAAGGCATGCCCTAAATTATCCTGCTCGCTCAGCGGACGATAATACGATTCGAAATTTCCGCTACCAACTTGTCTTGCAAATTCGGTGGTGCGTTCCAACGCTTCTATCAGTCCGTTAAGCGCTACGTTCATATCCCCAATTTCATCTCCCCGGTATTCAATGCGGTCTTTGGGCAACACGCCGTAACTCATATCCTGCAAAATGTTCTTTAGTGTTTTTACAGGTTTCACAATCGTGCGTACCGTAAAAAGTGCCGTAAGTAATCCGCCGATAACCAAAATTATTCCCAGCCATTTTACAACCTGCATTAAAAGGTTGAATGATGTAAACATGGCACCCGTAACATCTTTAGCATTTTTTTTCTGAGAATCAATCAATGCATTCAGTTGTTCATAAATAACTTTCAACTGGTCGTCAACTTCTTCAAACGCCAAACGTACAGTCATTATCGTGCCCGCGTCATCATACACCGTAAATTTATTTAACTGCGTCATAATCTCGTCGTGATAATGCGCAAAAAGTTTATCGGTTAAAGAAAAAATAGTTTTGATAGATTCCTTTTCTTCGTTAGTCCAGTTTGCCGAAAGGCTGTCGACCTGGCTTTTAGATTCAGCGTAGCGGAATTTTATTAACTCGCGAAGTTCTTTTTTAAAAGGGTCGTCATCGGGACTTTGAACGTGAAACCATTTGGTAATTAAAATTTGCGAACGCTGTAATTTTAATTGGAATGTTTCAAGAGCAGCTACGCTTGGAGTAACCACCTGCACTACCTGATCGGTTTTCTTTTTGCTCTCGGCAATAGTAACATTGGTGTATATAAAGGCCAGTACCACAAACAATAAAACGATACCGAACCCGGCTCCTATTTTTCTTCCTATGGTAAATTTAAAAGCCATTATTGTTTATTCAGTTCCTCAAGTAATTTTTTGTAATAGTTATACTGCTCCATTTCATTCAGTAAGTAATAAATTCCCATAAGGGCCTCGATCACTACTTTGTCTTTAGGATTTACTTTGTGCGCTTTTAAGCAATATGATTTTGCCTGTTTAGCCAGTTTAACCGCACGATCCTGTATACCATCTATCTGGTCAAGAGGAGTATCGGGATCAATGCTGTTTATTATTTCTACTGCCTGGTTATAATACAATAATCCGAGGTTTTTATTTACAAGCGCCGAAATACTATCGATATCATATGCCTTGAATAAATACGCTTTGGCCTGGTCTAAATTATTTTTACTTCTGTGATGTTCATATTCTTTCTCAAACATAGAGCCTATCGTGAGATAAACATCGAAATTGTAAATATTTTCTTTGAATGAAGGGTCGAGGAATTTTGTAATAACTAAGTATTTTTCCGCGTTTGTAAGCGAAATTTGATAATTAATTGTGTCGAGTGTTTTATTGATATCGTTGTGGTATGTGGATGCAATATATTTCATCCCTTTTAAAATCCCTTCCCTTTGCGGATTGGCATTTGCAGAATCCAGTTGTAATGATTTCCTGAATGACTCAATGGCTGCATCGCGCAATGGCGATACTGCTTTATCCGCTTCTTTTATTTTATATAAATCTTTATAAATAAATCCGCGCACCATCCATACGTTGAATTCTTTTCTTGTTTGAGGATTAAGTGCAACTGAGTCGATACATATTTTTGCCGAGTCGAGTT
>DATMMV010000142.1:0-42097 GCA_035569635.1 Bacteroidia bacterium
CGCAAAAAGGAAAGTAATTAAAAAGGCCGCGAAGAAAAAAAATATCACAAAAAATAAGGCTGTTAAGAAAGCGATTACAGTAAAGCCTGCGATTAAAAAAATAGTTCACACGAAGCCCATAGTTCATAAAGTTGAACATAAAGCAGTAAAGATTGAAAAACCTGTAGTGAAGGAAGTGCTGCAAGCTGTTGAAGTTATTCAGCAGGAAGCAAGTCACAGTGGGGATCATCGCGAATCATTCGTGCCTCATGTAACAAGTTTAAAGGAAGGAGATGTCGCGCCTTATTTTATGGGCACCGACCAACATGGTAATCTTTTGTCCTTAAATGATTTTCATGGAAAAACTTTAGTGCTTTATTTTTATCCGAAAGACGATACAGACGGGTGTACTGCGGAATCTTGCAGCCTGCGCGATGAGTACCAATATTTAACCATGCAGAATCACGCGGTAGTTGGCGTAAGTGCTGACGATGTGGAATCGCATAAAAAGTTTGCTGAAAAATTTAATTTACCTTTTTCTTTGATTGCCGATATCAACATGGATATAATTAAAGCCTACGATGTTTGGGGCAGGAAAAGATTGTTTGACCATATTTACGATGGCATAGTGCGCACCACTTTTATTATAAAGGATAATAAGATCGCGCGTGTTATTACTTCGGTAAATACCAAAAACCACGGCAAGCAGGTGATGGAGGGGTAAATGATAAAGCTCTCTGTTGTAATTATAACTTTTAACGAAGAAAAAAATATTGCCCGTTGTATCGATTCAGTAAAAGAGGTGGCGGATGATATTGTAGTGATTGATTCTTTCAGTAAAGACAGAACCAAAGAAATTTGTTTAAGCAAGGGCGCGCGTTTTGTTGAACATGTTTTTGAAGGGCATATCCAGCAAAAAAACTGGGCTGTTACGCAGGCGCAATATCCTATTGTACTTTCTATTGACGCGGACGAAGCCCTGGATAAAAAATTAACTCAATCAATTTTAAAAGTAAAACAAAATTGGAACAACCCCGATAGGTATCGGGACGGTTATTACATGAATCGCCTCACCAATTATTGCGGGCATTGGGTAAAACACTGCGGTTGGTACCCGGATAAAAAATTGCGTTTGTGGGATAGCCGGAAAGGCGAGTGGAGAGGTATAAACCCGCACGACAAATACGAAATGTTTGACGGCGATAAGACTACCGGTTATCTGGAAGGTGATATTTTGCATTATAGTTTTGATACCATCAACAGCCATATTAAACAAATTGAGTATTTCACCGATATTTCAGCCAAAGCGCTTTTTGAAAAAGGAAAGAAACCGAATTTTATAAAATTGTACCTGAGCCCCGCCGCAAAATTTATTGAAAGTTATTTTTTAAAGGCAGGTTTTTTAGACGGTAAATACGGTTATGAAATTTGTAAAAACTCCGCGTGGGCTACGAAGTTGAAGTATTGGAAACTGAAAAAATTATATAATTAATAATTTGTCATTCCGAACCCTGTTTTTTTGTGAGGAATCCGGCTGTTTTGAACATCAGATGCTTCGTGAACAACATCCCTTGGCGGGGACTCTGCATGACAAAACAAATTCTTTAATGCGCAAAATTAATCTCGTAAATATTTGGCCACATTTTTCCGGTGATGTAAATTTTATCTGTTTCCTGATTGTAAGCAATGCCATTCATTTCTTTGGCGCCATTATATTTATAGCGTACTTCTTCAAACAGAGGTGCGAGCAAAAGTTTTCCGACTATTTTTCCATTAACAGGGTTTATTTTCACAATGCTGTTTGTTGTCCAAACATTGGCATAAATAAATCCTTTAATATATTCCAGCTCGTTTAAATAATCGCCGGCATATCCGTTTTCTGTAACGGCAAGAGTTCTTATTGGTTTTAAAGTGGCAGGATCGAGGAAGGTTAAATTATTCGTGCCGTCGCTCATAATAATATTTGTTCCGTCGGACGTTAATCCCCAACCTTCTTTGTTAGCATAAGTAAACTCGCCTGTTTTTTTAAATGTTTTCCCGTCGTAAATGAAACCGGTTTGATTTTTGTAAGTGAGTTGATAAACTTTATCATTAAAGAAAACAATCCCCTCTCCGAAATATTTAGTACGGTCAAGTTCGGCTTTTACATTTATTTTCCCGGTTTTTAAATTGCAAATCCCGAATAAGGATTTGGTTTGCGGCAAATCATCGGGAGATCCCGTACTTTCAAAAAGCTCTCCTTTATGAAATAACAATCCCTCGGTAAACGAAAGCGAATCATGTGGTAAAATGGCGGCGATTGAATAGGAAATAACAGGAACCGATGGTGCGGTTTTTTCTTCTGTATTTACAGGTTTGGATTTTTCTTCCGCGCAGGAAAATAAAAATACAGAAAGGATAATAAACAAAGAATATATCAACTTGTTGTCACCCTTAACTTGTTTCAGGATTGCCGTTTTTATAGTTCGGAGCGATGCTGAAATCCTGAAAAAAGATTCTGGACGGGCAAGTTCAGCATAACGAAAGGCAATTTGTTTTTTCATTTTCCGGCCAATAAAGATTCAAAAATTTTAAGGTATTCGTTGGTGATGGCCTGTAAGGAATATTTTGCCGCCACTGTTTCAAAAGCATTTTCAGTAATGGCTTTTGCAAGCTCGGTATCATTTAAAATTTCATTAATACTTAAGGCTAATGCTTTGTAATCTTTCACATCGCAAAGCAACCCGTTTCCTTCAACCATTTCGTGCAAGCCACCCGCGTTCGTACTTACTACCGGAATTTTATATTGAAAAGCATCAAGTACACTACTGCCCAATCCTTCTTCCTGCGAGCTCATGGTATATACATCAAATATCGAAAAGAAATCTTCCACATCATCTACATGCCCCATTAAATGATACCAGCGACTCACATTCAGGTGCGCAATTTCTTTTTCTGTTTCCTCTTGCAGTTCTCCTTCGCCAAAATGTAAAAACATAAAGTCGTCACGCATCTGTGATAATTCGTGAATAGCTTTTACCATCGTAATCGGGTCCTTGTGCGGAACAAGTGCGGCAACCGTACCGATAATTTTTTTATTATGCCAACCTCTGAAATGAATGAGTTTGCTTGCGCGGTCGGTATTTAATTTCTTAGGATTGGCAATATCAGGTATTACGGAAATATTGCTTTGGCCGAAATCTTCCAATATATTTTTAATAGCAGAAGAAATGGAAACGAGCTTGTCGGTACGATTGTATTTTAATTGCGTAAAAAAACCGGAAGGCACAAAATCCACTCTCCTGGTATAAACTACAGGGGTTTTATGAAACAAACGCGACATTACCCCGTACATCTGCGCCGAAGCGGTTTGTGCGTGTACAATGTCTGTATAACGCGCGTGCTTCATTAAATACATCACGGCCTGCAGCCCGTTGTTTACGGTATGAATATTTATATCAAGTCCTTTGGCTTTATGATGCAGCGGAAAATCTTTACGGCAAAGTAATTCTACTTCGTGGCCCTGCTGCAAAAACCCCTGTATATTATAATAGGTTTGCCGCTCGCCGCCGCGCCAGGTTTTTTCGGTATTTACTTGTAGTATTTTCATTTTGGCACCGATTTCACGAATTTACACAGATTTTTTCACTAAGTTAATTTTCACCACTCTTTTAAAAATTCTGCGTAATTTAATCTGTGACTAATTATCACAAATTATACTCGTCGTGGTGAAATAAGAATTGAGTAAAAAACACACAAAATGTTACCCCTGCCTGAGTTTCAAGAGTGTCTTCATTAAAAAACGATAAAAACTGGATGAGCATAAAAAGTATAAAAAAGTGCGAATGTTTTTTACAGAAAAGAAAAGGGGAGAAGAAAGAAAGCAGAAACAAAAATAAACCAATAAAGCCCAATGCAACGGTTACAGCAAAAAACTGGTTGTGAGAGCGCAATTGCCAGCGAGGCTGTAAAGAAGTTTTGTCTTTTATATATTGCTCTTTAAAAGCAATTTCCACATCGCCGGTGCCAACTCCGGCAATTTTATTTTCTTTAATAATATGCCAGGCGGTTTTCCAGAATTCGAGACGCATTGCCAGTGAATGCCCGGTTGGGTTTTGATTGAGTTTTACCTGGTCAATCTCCCAGATTAATTCATGTATCCGTGTACGCATGCCTGAGGTACTGGTGTACATATAATTCGGAAAGCCATTTTCAATATTTTTCACGTCACTTTCGCTGAGTTGATTCACACCGGCAGAATCTCTTGTGAGCCCTTTGGAAGCTAAATACCTTACTAAGGTAAAATAAAGAGGGTTGCCGTGATAATCCAGACTATCATAAGGCCGCCAGCTTTTTTTGTTCCATTCTTTTTTCATTTCCTTGTTCTGGATCAAAATCCAAACAAGGTTTCCGTTTTCCGTGAGCCTTGAATTTGTATCGTTATAATACCGGTTATTACTTTTTGTGAAGTAAGGCAAAGCGGCATAATCAACCTGTTTTATTTCGTGAAATTTTTTCCACTCGTCAGAAACAAGATAAAGCATATATCCGGTAGCAGAAATAACAAAAACGGAAAATGACAATTTAATGAGAAGTGATTTTTTTGAAACTAAAATCCAGGAAAGTGCCGTAAAAGCAATAAGCCCTGCAATAACAATTCCGGTGAAGGATTGTAGCAGAATTAAAAAACCAAGTAACCAGGCCAATGTAAACGCGTAAATTAATTTATAGCGGGTATCTTTTTTCAATAAAACAAAAAACAGGTATAAAACCGAAAGCACTATCATTAACGAAAAACGGATATGTGATTCAAAACGCGAAATATCCCTTACATCGTGTATCTGAATTTTGGTGAGGCCCGAATAAACCATTATACTCCAGAATGAAGCAAAAACAACTGCGGCCACAAAAAAATGCAAAACGGAGTGATATTCTTTTTTGCCAAGTTTGGGTGACGAGAAAAATAAAACCGGGAGCCATAGCATAGGTAGTTTAATACGGATGTCTTTTAATCCGTAAGCGTAATCACTGGTCCAGAGCAAGCCCGCTGCATAGAAAAGAATAATACCCGTATAAGCCCAGAAAGCTTTTGATTTTTTAAGCAGGTTCCATTTTTCAAGAAATTTTCCTTCAATAATCCAGTTACCCAATAAAACAAATTGCGCAACACTTACCAAAAAACGTGAAACGGGAATACCCGCAGCCAGCAGAACAAGCCCGAAAAGAAAAATATTTTTGTGCGTCAGGTAGCTTTTTATCTGCATACTACTCTTTGATCAAACGGCCCCAAACCCCCAGCGGAAGTTTAATACCGCTTTTTGCCTGTAAATACAACTCACCTGTTTGTAAGCCCGATTGAAGTTTCTTAGCATCAGAACGCAGAAGATTCTCGATTATTATACCGGAGAAGCCCAGAGAGTAGGCATTTAATATCAACAAATGTTTAACAGGGTCAACTAATTTTAAAACTTCCTGCATCATTTCAGAGATATTGTCTTCTAATTTCCATTTTTCCCCATTAGGGCCATGGCCATAGGCAGGCGGGTCAAGTATAATGCCATGATAAGTGTTTCCGCGACGAACCTCCTTTTTCACGAATTTAAGTGCGTCGTCAACCATCCAGCGAATATTATCGAGTTTGGATAATTGCATGTTTTCATTGGCCCAGGTAACCACCTGTTTAATGCTGTCAACGTGAGTAACATCCGCACCCGCAGCACGCGCCGCTAAAGACGCGCCTCCGGTATAGGCAAAAAGGTTTAAAAATTTCGGCTTTTCTATTTTTGAAATAAATGTTGTGATGGCATCCCAATTAACTGCTTGTTCAGGAAAAACTCCGACGTGCTTGAAAGAAGTGAGCCCAAGCCTGAACTGTATATTCTTTAATTCTGAATTCTTAATCCCGCATTCATAATTTATCCTCCATTGCTCGGGCATTTGCTTAAACTTTTTCCAATCACCGGCAGAAGAGGATTTAGAAATAAATTTTACGTGCGCTTGTTTTTCCCAATCGGCATTGCTCCATTGTTTACGCCATACGGCTTGTGGTTCGGGCCTTATGGTAATGTATTGTCCGAAGCGTTCCAGTTTTTCAAAATCGCCGGCATCTAATAATTCGTAATCTTTCCAATTTTTGGGTGTAAGTAATTGCATAGGCGAATTTACGATAGTTTAAAACAACAATATTTTATTTTTTCTCCTTTTTCGGTAAAAAGCTTTTCGTAATGTGTTTTTATTTGAGTCAGTTCTCCTTTGCCTGAAGGATTATTTAGATATAAATCACTTGTTGAATATAACAGCGGAAGACTCAGTTCTTTAATTAATTCAAGAGTGTATTCGTATAAACTTGTACTATCCGTTTTAAGGTGGATCATACCGCCGGGTTTCAGAAACTTTTTGTATCGGTTTAAAAACATCGGGTGAGTTAAACGTTTGCGCGCCCTTGTCTTTTGTGGTTGCGGATCGGGAAACGTGAGCCAAATTTCATTCACTTCTCCTTCTGCAAAACATGGCTCGATAAAATCAATTCGTGTACGGATAAAAGCAACATTTTTCATTCGGACTTCAGTTGCGTATTTAGCGCCCGTCCAGATGCGGTTGCCTTTTATATCTACTCCTATATAATTTTTATTCGGGTTATTTTTTGCAAGCCCGATAGTGTATTCGCCTTTACCACATCCAAGCTCAAGCAAGAGTGGATTTTCATTTTTAAAATAATCTTTGCGCCATTTTCCCGCAAGGGGATGCCCTTCTTTCAATTTTTCGAAAGGGAAGAACGAGCAATTACTGAACGTTTCAACTTCGGCAAATTTTTGCAGTTTATTAGGCATACCGGCGGCAAAAATACAAAAGAATTAAAGCTTTTGTTAGTATATCCATCTTTTCATTATTGTCTTTTTATATATCTTTAGCCTGTGGCAAAAACAAAATCATCTTATTTCTGTCAGAGTTGCGGTTTTCAATCGGCTAAATGGCTGGGTAAATGCCCTTCCTGCAATGAGTGGAATACTTTTTCGGAAGAAATTTTAGTGAAAGAAACCAAAAACACTTCAGGCTCAACCTCAACTCAGCGCGCCCGTAAGCCCCAACTTTTGCAGGAGATTAATGTGGAGAACGAGCAACGTTTTTCCTGCGGAGATGAAGAGCTTGACCGCATTTTAGGTGGTGGAATTGTTCCGGGTTCATTAATTTTATTCGGCGGAGAACCAGGTATCGGAAAATCCACTTTGATGTTGCAGGTTGCCTTGCAGGCGAAAGGAATTAAAATACTTTATATTTCAGGCGAGGAGAGCGAGCAGCAAATACGCATGCGTGCCGAGCGGGTGGGAATAAAAAATTCGGAATGTTTTATTTTATCAGAAACAAACACCCAAAATATTTTTAAGCAGATAGAACAACTGGAACCGAATTTAGTTATTGTTGATTCCATTCAAACGCTACATACTTCATTCATCGAATCAAGCCCGGGCAGCGTATCGCAGGTACGTGAGTGCGCCGCCGAATTGATGCGCTTTGCCAAAGAAACCGCTACGCCCGTGTTTATTATTGGCCACATAACAAAAGACGGAAGTCTTGCCGGTCCGAAAGTGTTAGAGCATATGGTAGATACTGTTTTACAGTTTGAAGGTGACAGGAATTATATTTATCGCTTACTGCGCACTTCTAAAAACCGTTTTGGAAGCACTAACGAATTAGGCATTTACGAAATGCGCGGAACGGGTTTACGGGCTGTAACAAACCCCTCCGAAATTTTAATTACGCAAAGAAATGAACCTGTAAGCGGTGTGGCTATTGCCGCGAGCATGGAAGGTATGCGGCCTTTATTGATAGAAATACAAGCTTTAGTGAGTAGTGCAGCATACGGAACTCCTCAGCGTGCTTCAACCGGTTTTGATTTGCGCAGATTAAATATGTTGCTCGCTGTTTTAGAAAAGCGTTGTGGATTCCGGCTGGGAGTAAAAGATGTCTTCTTAAATATTGCGGGCGGAATAAAAATTGAAGACCCGGGAAACGATTTAGCAGTTGTATCGGCTGTTCTTTCTTCCAACGAAGATTTATTTATCCCTCAGGACACTTGTTTTGCCGCGGAAGTTGGCTTGACAGGAGAAATACGCCCTGTAAACCGCATCGAACAACGCATTGCAGAAGCGGAGAAATTAGGGTTTAAAAAAATATTTATTTCAAGCTACAATAGTAAAGGGCTTGATGTAAACAAATACAAAATTAAAATTGTAAACGCCTCTAAAATGGAGGAAGTGTTCAGTTTGCTTTTCGGGTAATCAGCATTTTTTTTGATCAGAGGCCCGGGTTCTTATTATTTTCTTTAAGCGATTGATTAGCGAATCGGCTTTTGGTGTTTGCGCAATTCCGGAAGAGAAAATCAACAGCTATGAAAAAAGTGCAACTAAGTATGTAACGAATGACTGTTTTAACATAAACCTAACTACTAATGTAGTAAAAATAAAACTTAAAACAGAATTTTATTTATTTGGCTTCGGGCAAGCCGTATGTAAATTTAAAGCCAACCGAAATGACAATTTTTGTGAAATTTACAAAACCATCTGTGGACGAGTAATAGCCTCCGTTTACATTTTTAAAATAGCGCGTTTCAAAAAAAGGTACTAAAGCGTTGTGCTTTTGTTTGGCAAGTCTTCCCATACGGTAAACCTCAAGTCCAAAGCCTCCGTAAATATTATTGGTTTTTGCCCAACTCTGTATGTCGTCTGTTTTTTTAAGCGTTAAAAATTCGGCACCTGCGCACAGGTAAATTTTCACGTGTTTCAGCATAATTTCCCTGCTTCCTATGGCCGATTTCCCTCCCGCCTTTATGGTTCGTATTGCCGTAAGTAAATTAAAATTGCCTCCCAACTGTATAGACTGATAGGTGTTTTTTAAATCCACATAATCGTTATGAATTTTTGGGAGCGTATTAAACCGTGTCACATTATAAGCTATCCCGAGGTTTCCACTGAAAAACCAGCCTATTTTTTGATTGTAACGCAACATGATGTCACGCGTGCCGTTCAGCCGATTGCCCAGATTATTTACTACAGCCGAGCTGCCTGACACTTCAAAACTGCTTAATTGAGGAAAACAAAAACAGGGAATGAAAAGAAAAAAGAAAATAAAATAATAATGCGGGAATTTGTTTTGCATTTTACACTGTGTGCAATAAAGGTACTAAAAACTGCTGTTTATTGCATGCCACAAAGTATCTTTTAATTGCATAATGTTTTTTTGCGTCGCGGCCGAAAAGAAAATATACTCAACTGCTACTTTACCTTTCAGTCTTTTCTTTAAATCCTTGTCCATTTCTTTTTCTAACTCTTCATCCATTAAATCCGATTTGGAAACAGCCAGAATTCTTTTTTTATCTAAAAGGTCGGGGTTGAATTCTTTTAATTCGTTCAACAATACTTTATATTCTTCAACAATATCTTTAGTATCGGCAGGAACAAGAAAAAGTAAAACAGAATTTCTTTCAATATGTTTTAAAAAACGCAAACCCAAACCTTTTCCTTCGTGTGCGCCTTCAATAATTCCGGGTATATCCGCCATCACAAATGATTTGTAGTCGCGGTATTTTACAATTCCCAAATTGGGCACAAGCGTGGTAAACGGGTAGTTCGCAATTTCCGGCTTAGCGGCGGTAACAACCGATAGCAACGTAGATTTACCGGCATTCGGAAAACCAACCAGGCCTACATCGGCTAAAACTTTTAATTCTAAAACTTTCCACTCTTCCCTTCCATCTTCGCCCGGTTGTGCAAAGCGTGGTGTTTGTTGCACGGAATTTTTATAATGATGATTTCCTTGTCCGCCACGGCCACCGGGAGTAATAATTATCTCCTGCCCGTCTTCTTCAATCTCACATTCTAAATTTCCTGTTTCCGCATCACGAACCACGGTACCCAAAGGCACTTCCAATATCTCGTCTTTTCCCTGTTTGCCGGTGCATAATGCAGAACTGCCGTTTTCTCCCTCAGAAGCGATCACGTGTTTGCGGTATTTTAAGTGAAGTAAAGTCCAGAGTTGTTTATTGCCGCGCACAATAATATTTCCGCCCCTGCCACCATCGCCGCCGTCCGGGCCGCCTTTCGCGGTAAAACGGTCGCGGTGAAAATGTACAGAGCCTGCGCCGCCTTTTCCGCTACGGCAACAAATTTTTACGTAATCAATAAAATTTTTTTCCATGAGCAGGCACTCCTCATTTTTTCTTTGAAGAAAAAATTATCTTTTCTTTTTTTTGGAAGCCTTATGGGATAATTTCTTTACGGCTTTTTTTATTGTTTTTTTTCCGGCTGTTTTTTTCGCAGTGGTTTTCTTTTTAACCGGCCCGGAAACTTTTTTCTTTATAATTTTCTTTGCGGCCTTCTTTTTTGGCGCATCTTTCTTCACTATTTTCTTTTTCGTAACGGCCTTCTTAATCGTTTTCTTTTCGATCTTCGCCTTAGGTTCTTTCTTATTCTTCGGTTTTTGACTTTGAATTTTCGGCTCTTGACTTTGGGCCTTTGACTTTGGGCTTCCGACTTCCATTTTCTCATTCAAATGTCTTGCAGGCTCATCTTCTACGCTTATATCGGCAACTGTAACAGTTCCGTCATGAAAAGGTTCATCTTTGCGCACTTTATTATCAATGGTAGCGCATAACAAATCAAAAATATCTTCAATGGTACCCATGCCGTATACCGAGTGGAATTTACTTTGCATGGAATAATATTGTTTTAACGGAGCAGTTTTGCTGTTGTATTCGTAAACCCGGCGTTTAATTACTTCTTCGTTCTGGTCATCTGCACGGCCTGATTCCGCGCCGCGTTGCAATAAGCGTTTGGTAAGTTCCTCGTCGGTAACTTCCAGGGCAATCATCATGGTAATTCGGTTCTTCTTGCTTTCCAATAATTCATCCAGAGCTTTGGCTTGCGCTTGTGTGCGCGGAAAGCCGTCAAAAATAAAACCTTTGGCATCTTTGTTGGCATCCAGTTTAGAGCCAATCATACCAATTACAATATTATCGCTTACCAGAACACCACTGTCCATAATGGTTTTTGCCTGCACGCCGAGTACGGTTCCTTGTGCAATTTCTTCGCGTAAAAGATCGCCGGTTGAGAGATGGATTAAACTGTATTTTTCGCACAATTTTTTTGCCTGTGTCCCTTTGCCTGCGCCCGGAGGGCCGAATAAAACGATGTTAAGCATGTTTTAAATTTTAAGAGTATAAAAATACGATTTTTTATGAATTACGAATGTAAAACGTAAATATCTTTCAGGTTGCGGCCCAATCCGTCATAATCCAGTCCGTAACCCACCACAAACTCGTTTTTTATCTCAATTCCTATATAATCTACAGGAATAGTTTTTTTATAAGCTTCGGGTTTAAACAAGAGGGTAACTGTTTTAATTTCTTTTGCTTTTTTGTCTTTCAACAGAACGTATAATTTCTCTAAAGTATTGCCTGTATCAATAATATCTTCTACAATCACAACGGTGCGGTTTTCTATCGTTTCGGTAAGGCCGATGAGTTCGTTAACTGTGCCCGTGCTGTTTGTTCCGTTGTATGAAGTTAATTTTACAAAAGATATTTCACAGGGAAATTTCAAAAGTTTCACCAAATCGGCGGCAAAAATAAAAGAGCCGTTCAGCACCACGATAAAAAGGGGGAATGATTTTTTTACATCTGCGCTCAGCGCTTCTGCCACGCGTATAATGTTTTTATGAAGCTCTTCGGCGCTTATATAAGGTTTAAATTGTTTGTCGTGCAGTTTTACCAGTTCCATTGGGAGAACGAAAGTACTAATTTGGGCGTTACCCCGCATTAAAATTAAATACTTATTTGGCATTCGGGCGGGGCCGGGCTTTACGTTGCAAGTCCTCTCCCGCCTCTTTGAAATTCCGGTTCTTAAAAAAGATTTGGTTCGGCGGGATCCGGGCTTTCCACTGCAATCCCTAACGCGATAAATAAAATTATTTTTTCTTTTTATTCAGCCACTTATCCAATTTAAAAGTAAGAAAAGAAGAAGCGGTTCCAACTATCGCACCCATTAATACGTCGGTAGGATAGTGTACACCTAAATGCATGCGACTCCATGCGGCACAACTTGCCCACGCATAAGCAGGTACAGCTACATACCATTTCGGAAAACTTAACGTAATACTTGTAGCGGCTGCAAAAGCAAAAGAAGTATGCCCCGAGGGAAAAGAATAATCCCCTGCTTTTGATTTTGCATGAAATAAATTCGGGTAAATTGAAAAGGGACGGCTTCTTTCAAAACCATATTTCATACCCGTAGTAACGACCGCATTAAGCGCAAACGAAACAGAGGCTTTAATTCCTTTTTCAATAAGTGCCGAATCTTTTTTGATTAATCCCGTAATTAAAATTGCAGCAGGCACACCAAAAGAAAGTGGTGCTACCGAAAATGAAAGTCCTTTTGCAATTGCGTCTTTGTTTTTCGAGCTATCGGCATAAATGGAAGAAAGTAGTTTTACTTCTCCGCTTTGCGAAAAAGAAAAATTGACGGAAAACAGAAAAAACAATATAATTTTTAATCGGTTCATTTTTTTTGAGTAAAAAATTACAATTGTTTCATGTTGGCGTTATAAGCTTCAAAAATATCGCGGTAACGCACATACCCTGCCACTTTGTTGTTTTCAATTACGGCAACTTTATCAATATCGTGTTCTAAAATTACATTCAATGCCGCACTTAAACTCTGGCTGCTTTCTATTGAAGGAATATTTTCCACATACGCTTTAACCGGTTTTTCCTGCTCATCTTTTTTTACATTTATCAATCGCAAAGAAATCATTCCTGCATAATTCCATTCATCGTCCACCACTACAAAATCGCTGGCATGTGTTTGAGAAGCGTAGTGTTTTACCTGTGTAAAAGTCCAGTTTTGATTTACCACAGCAATATTTCTGAACTCAGGAAACTGTTCGTTAAGCATATTATTCTCCAATACATCCGTACGCATGTTGTAACTGTGAGCAGGGCTTTTAAAACGATTATCCACCTGGTTCTTATAAAAAGAAATACGGCGCGACAATAAAAAAGTAAAAATAGAAACAATAATAATGGGAGGGAGCAGGGTGTAATTCCCGCTCATTTCAATGATCATAATAATTCCCGCAATCGGTGCATGTGCCACGCCTGCATAAAAAGCCCCCATGCCAATTACCATAAAAGAAGCAATACTTACGTTTTGATGTGGAAAAATAATTTGTGTAAAAATTCCGACCGCGGCACCTAACATAGCGCCGATAAATAAAGAGGGGCCGAATATCCCTGCCGAACCACCACTACCAATAGTAAGCGTAGTACTTACAATTTTTAAAAAAGCAATTGCCAAACAGGTAAGCGCAACGCTTACTGCTCCTTGTGTGGTGAAATAATCCGGATAGTGCCCCGCAATAACGAATTCTAAAAAGTCATTGCCCATGCCGGTTACTTCAAAAAACAACAAACCAACACAGCCGGTAAGCAAACCACCAATAGCAGGCTTTAACCAGGGTACAATTTTTAATTTGCCGAAGAAACTTATAGTGTTATTAAAGCCTTTAATAAACAGAAAACCAAAACCAAAACACAAAGCTCCCAACAAAAGATAAAACGGAATTTCGTTCAGGTAGAAAGCGTGAGTATCTATAATATGAAAAGGGCTCTCGGCACCCGCGTAAGAAATATATACGAGATAAGCGGTAACAGAAGAAATGAAACAAGGAATCAGTGCATCACTTTCAATATCTTTTTTGTAAACCATCTCGGCCGCCGTAAGTGCGCCTCCCAATGGCGAACGAAATACAGAACCAAGTCCTGCTGCGGTACCGGCTAATAATAAAGTCCTTCGCGCCCGCGCGCCCGCTTTCACAAGTCCGGCAAACCAAACACCAATGCCCGCGCCTATTAAAGAAATGGGGCCTTCTTTTCCACCACTTCCCCCTGTGGGCACAGTAAATAAAGTGGCAATCCCCTTATATAGTGGAGTTCTGGTATTTATTTTGCCTTCTTTAAAGTGAAAAGCATGGATCATTTCATCGGTACCCGTCCCCGAAGCGTCCTTACAGAAATAATGAATAATCAAACCTGCGGCAAGCCCGCCCAAGGTTGGTAACAGTAAAATTATCAGCGATGTACTTGTGTGTTGTGTGGCAAAATCAACTTTCTGCAGAAGATTCTCGGTTTTGTCGGAGGTTTGCATGTGTAACGAGAGGAAAAAAGCTTCCAGCAAATTCATCAGGAACGAAAAAATCATCGAAGCCACACCACAAATTATTCCCACCAATACAGAGTACACATAAATGCTGTTGGGGTGTTTTATATTTGTTATTCCTTTGAAATAGCGTACCATACGGGCCTTTAAACAGATGTTAAAAATATTGTTTATTTTTGTTATGGTATAATTATTTTAACATGGACTATCGAGTCAGTCTTCTCACTTCTTTATTAACTCCTGTTTTTATTACCAAATAATATGATAACAGGGTATCTTTTTACAATTTTTCTGGTATTACTTAATGGTTTCTTTGTAGCGGCCGAGTTTTCTATCGTTAAGGTTCGCGCCTCGCAGGTAGATCTGAAGGTAAGCAAAGGCAGTAAGCGGGCTAAAATGACCGCTCATATTTTATCGAATTTGGATAAATACCTTTCGGCAACACAATTGGGCATAACTCTGGCCAGTCTTGCTTTGGGTTGGATAGGAGAGGATGTGGTGGCAAAATCCATTATGCGTCTGCTTCACTATTTTAACTTTAACATGAGTGAAGTTTTGGCACATCGTATTGCGATACCTGTTGGTTTTACTTTTATTACCATAGCGCATATTGTATTCGGCGAGCTTGCCCCTAAAATTATGGCGATACGTAATCCACTGAGTGTTTCATTGGTAATTTCGTTTCCGCTGCGTGTGTTTTATGTTTTGTTTATTCCTTTTATTTGGTTTATCAATCGTTTCTCTACGCTGGTGTTAAATTTAATGGGCATTAAAGCCGCCCGCGGCGATTCGCATACAGAAGAAGAACTGCGGATGATTTTAACTGAGAGCGAAGAATCGGGAGCCATTAAGCCTTCTGAAAATGAATTAATACAAAACGTTTTTGATTTTGACGACCGTATGGTGAAGCAGGTAATGATACCTACCAATCGTATAGTGGCTATTGATGTGGAGATGGGCCGAGAACAGGTAGTGAAAAAAGTTTTGGAAGAGGGTTATTCTCGCTTGCCGGTTTATTTGGGAGATATTGATAATGTGATCGGAATTCTGAACAGTAAGGATTTATTAAAGGCTGTTATAGAAAACCGTTTTAACAGCATTCGCGATATTATGCGTCCTGCTCAGTTTGTACCGGAGAACATGAAGGTAAACGAGTTGCTGCGCAATTTTCAAAGATTGCACACACAGATTACCATTGTCACTAACGAGTTTGGCGCTACAGCGGGGATTGTTACCATGGAAGATATTATTGAAGAGTTGGTAGGCGAGATTCGCGATGAGCACGATGAAGAAAAACCGGATATTGAAAAGAAAAGCGATTCTGAATATTTTGTAAAAGCGCAAACCACTTTGGTGGATGTGAATGAATCTCTGCCGATCGCTTTGCCTGAGAGCCCGCACTATGATACGATTTCAGGTTATGTAAATTATATTTTTGGCCGTATACCGGCGTTAAACGAAACGAAAACGTACGGAGGTTATGAGCTTACTATCATTAGTCGCAAAAAACAAAATGTGGAATTGGTTAAATTCCGCGTTTTGGATAACGCTATTAACTAACATTCATTTTATTGGATTACACGCATCTCGACTCCGCTCGACATGACAACATTTTTCTAACCCATAATTTTATGTCAGGCTGAGCGGAGTCCTTTTAAATACTGTAAGCACTTCGGCAAGCTCAGTGTGACAGCGTTATTTTGAGTTTTGGATTATTATTATTTTTCGTAGAGATCGTTTTTCTTTAACAAAATTATGTCAGGCCAAGAGTTAAAATGTCAAAGTCATGCTGAACTTGTTTCAGCATCACTTAAGATTATCAATTGTATAAGTCATAGAGCGATCCTGAAACAAGTTCAGGGTGACGAAATATTGTCAGACGGAGCGTGGTCGAAGTCCTTGTGATGCCTTCCTGTTACTGACTTCATCTTAACTGCTAATATTTTATATACTTTTTTGTTAAATCTTGCGTTTCTTTTCTTGTAAATCAAAATAATCATACCTTAGTAACGCAATGCGGCGTATCGTCTATACCGTTATTTTATTTTTCAACCTGTGCGTATTTTATGCGCAGGAAAATAATGAAGTTGTTGAACGGGAATTTATAGAAACCCGCGATATAAAATTCAGGGAATCTTTATTGGCTATACGCGGCGGAGCAAATGTTCCCAATGTTTTAAGCAGTCCCGGTTTCAGAAATTCGTTTAAAGGTATTTACGAAGTCAATGCAGCATTTACCATTCGGATTGCGTCGGGTTTTAATTTGGGTGTGGGTTTAAAAAACGCTTTAATAAGCACACAGGAGCGCATTCAAAATCTTGATACGCGTATGCAATTATATACAGGTTATTTGAAATTTGCCTACAATCATTTTCATACACAGCGCACTTACTCATCATTAGGGTTTAATATAGGTTACAACAGTTCTTTTTTCACCAATGTGCAACCTATTATTTCGCCGGTGATAAGTAAAGATTACAGTTCAATTGTTTTTGAACCTGAGTACAGTATAAATTTTGCAGTAGAAGAAAGCTTTTCTATCGGCATGTTTGTTTCCTATACATTTATGCCAACACCATTTAATGCGGTTAATATCGCAATGCAGGATTACACGCCCTTGTCTACAGCCGGCGCCAATAAGGCAGTTGGAATTTTAAATGTAGGGTTTTGTTTTTATGTGGGCATGGGAAAAAGGTTTAAGCCGAATCTCCCTAATTAGATACGAATTACTAACCGGTTACGAATATACGAATCAAGAGTGGGCTTCATAATACAACAGTATACGAATTAGTAATAGGCTTCAGAACACAAACTCAGTTAACTCCTCATTCGTGGATTCGTATCCCTAATATCCGAATACTTCTTTCAGTGTAAGATATTTTACTTGTCCGTATTTTTCCAGAATCTTCATATCAAGTAAATCTTTTTTACCCACCACCAATAAAGTAAGCGGAGTATTTTTTACGTAGGTAAGTTGAAATTGTTTTACATCGTTAAAGGTCATTTTTTCAACCTGTTCAAATATAGGTTTACGTATGTCGTAATTTAAACCTTGTTTAAGCGCGCCTTCGTATGTTAACAGCAATTGTATTTTAGTAAGGCGTTCGTTACGGATACCCGAGATAACGGCATCTTTAGCCGAATTAAAAGTTACCTCTGATGACGGCAAATCTTTTATCAAATCGGTCATTCCTTGTAATGCTTCTCCTAATTTATCGGCCTGACTACCGATATATGTGCTCAGGTAAAAAGATTTTTCTTTTTTAGCAGGAATACGATAACTACCCGAAACGGAATATGCCAAAGCTTTTGATTCACGCAGTTCCTGGAATAAAATAGCCGACATGTTTCCGCCAAAATATTCGTTATACATACGTGCTTGCGGAATTATTTTGTCGGTAAATGGTTCGCCCTTTCCAAGCATAACAAGTTCGGCCTGCTTCATGTCGTAGTCCACTACATAAACCTGGTTGCCGGTTTTTTGCTCAATTAAAATATTGGCAAGAGGAGCTTCAGGCTTAACAATCGTTTTATTGTAATGTTTGGTTTCAAGTACGTTTGTTAATTCATTTAGTTTAAGCGGGCCGTAATAAAGTACGTGGTGCCCGTATTTAGAAATTCCGGTAAATACTTTGGTCAAATCTTCTGCTTTTAATTTTTTTAATTCTTCATCACTCAACACATTTGTAAAAGGATTATTGGCACCGTAAGCCCCGTAATTTACCAATCCTTTTTGCAGGATGGTACGCTTACTGAGTTTGGCATCGTTACGTTGTTTAATTAAATCATTAATTAAATTATCCAACGCTTGCTGGTCGGGCTTTGCATTGGTTAAAAATTGTTCCAGCAGGTCAATTGCTTTACCGAAATTATCACTAAGGCCTGTAAGTGTTAATGCAGTTTGGTCTTCAGTTGAAAACGCATCGAACGAGCAGGCAAGTTTGTAGAATTCCTCCTGTAATTTTGCAGCATTATATTTATCAGTTCCAATATATTTTGCATACTCTATGGCAATAGGCAACAGTTTGTTGTTATTACTTCCCATGTTAAAGGTGTAATACATTTCAAATGTTGCATTTTCAATATTGGCAGCATGCAATACGGTTGTGCCGTTTTTTAAATTTGTTTTGGTAATATCTTTGTCAAAATTTAAAAATACAGGGGCAATCTCTGCGGGTTTATTAGCCATTAAAGCTTTTAAGAAAGGTGATTGATCTTCACGGTTAACGCTTACGGGAGTAATAGCGGGTTTAATTACTTTCTGCACATTTTTGTCTTCACCCGTGTGTTTGTATACGATCACATAATTAGTATTCAGGTTCTTTTTTGCAAAATCAATTATTTGTTGCTTGGTAATTTTAGAAAGGCGGTCGATTAACTCAATGTGGTGTTCCCATGATTCTCCGGAGGTAAATGCGCCTTCAATTTCAAAAGCCCTTGATTCGTTTGTCTCCAGGTTTTTGGTAAGATTTAATTTTAAGTTGGCGATGTTGGCCGTAATCAACCAGTCATCAAATTTACCTTGTTTAATGTTTTCAATTTGCTTATTCATTAATTTAACCACTTCTTCAAGGCTTTGCCCTTCTTTGGCCTTGCCTATAAGTCCAAGTGTTGAATAATCTTTTAGCGGGTAATCAAATGCGGCGGCATTTAAAACTTTTTGTTCCTGGTTAAGGTTTATATCAAATAATCCGGCCTTTTGATTACTCAAAATAAGCGCTATTAACTTTATCATATCGGCATCCGTGCTGTTAATTCCGCCAAAGCGGTAACCGTACAATACGTTTTCGGCATCTGGTCCGTAAACATGTTTTTCAACAGGTGCGGTAATCGGGGCTTCTGTCACAAACGTAAATGTTGGTACCGGTTTTTCTTTCATGTAAGAAAATTTTTCCTCAATAAGTTTCGCGGTTTTATCGGGGTCAAAATCGCCGGCAAGAATAATTGCCATATTGTTGGGCACATAGTAAGTATGGAAATATTTCATGATCTCCACCATCGAAGGATTTTTTAAATGCTCAATAGTGCCAATAGTTGTTTGCGTTCCGTATTGGTGATTTTTAAACATGCCCGCAAAATAAGCTTCAAACACTTTGCTTTGATCATTATCCAACCCACGGTTTTTTTCTTCATAAACAGCCTCTAATTCAGTGTGGAATAAACGCAATACTAATTTGCGGTAACGCTCTGCCTCAAGGCTCAACCAATTATCCATTTGGTTGCTTGGAACATCATTTACGTAAACCGTTTGCTCATTCGATGTAAAAGCATTAGTGCCTTTACAGCCCATCGCGCTGCATAATTTATCATACTCGTTTGCAATGGCAAATTTCGCTGCCTCACCGCTCAGGCTGTCAATTTTATGGTAAATAGCTTTTCTTTTTGCTTCATCCGTAGTTTTGCGGTATACTTCATACAAATCAGAAATGGCATTTACCAGCGGCTCTTCTTTTGTAAAATCTTTTGTTCCCAATTTATCAGTTCCCTTAAAGAGCATATGCTCTAAGTAATGCGCTAAACCGGTTGCGTCTTTAGGGTCGTTTTTACTTCCGGCTTTGGTGGCTATCATTGAGTAAAAGCGGGGAGCGTCTTTATAGACACTCATAAAAACAGTGAGCCCGTTTTTTAATTTGTATTCTTTTAATTTAAAAGGATCGTTGGGATACGTTTTAAAATTTGTTGTTTGCGCGTTTAACAAAACAGTTATCGCAAGGCAAAGAGAAAGTGCAATTTTTTTTATCATAAGGTAGAATTTATAATTCAGTACGAATATACGAAGTAGCGGCGAATTACAAACCCCGCTAAAAGGGGGAGGGTGGGAGGGACGAAGGGAGAAAACTATACCTAGTCATTCTTTTACAACCTCTGTACTCTGTATTTAGTAGTAAAAAGTTTTTTTAATTTATATTTCTTATCTTTAAATGAGAAATTCAACTGTTTTAACACATGAAAGGGTTTACCAAATATTTGTTTCTCTTTTTTACATGGCAGTTTAGTTTTACTGCCTTTTGTCAGAATGTTGTAAAAACCTATGGCGGAAACAATCCCGAAACAGGTTATTCCTTACTGCAATTGGTAAACGGCGATTTTATTTTAGTAGGAGATACCCGTTCCTATGGCCCCGCCAACGCAAATATTTATGCCTTGAGAGTAAATAGTAACGGAGACACTTTATGGACACGCGTAATCGGAAATGGTTCGGAGAATGGGTATAACGTTGTTCTTACAAAAGATTCTTCCCTTCTCTTCGGCCATTTTCAATCATCAACGGCCGGCTATGGTGCAAATGTAAAAAAGCTTGATCTTCTTGGAAATATTAATTGGTCAGAATCATATGGAGTAACCGCGCCAATGCCTGCGGATATGCGAGATATAAAACGCACTGTCGACAAAGGATTTATCGGAATAGGTATCACAACATATTCTGTTGCGCCACTTGTAGATTTATTTGTATTTAAAGCAGATTCATTCGGGCAACTTCAATGGGGAAAGCACCTGCAGGAAAATAAATGGGAATACGGAATGTCTATCGAAGAAACCCCGACAGGTTACGTTCTGACCGGATATACAAATAGTTATAATAATAATTCCAATAATGCTTACGACGCACTTTTGATGAAATTGAATAAACTGGGTGATACTTTGTGGGGCAAAACATATGGAGATTCTCTGAACAGTACCGAGGCTTTTAAAGTAAAACCAATGCCCGATGGTGGCTTCGCGGTTTATGGGTCTACCGATGCTTTCAGCTCAGGACAAAAAGATTTTTTCTTGATAAGAACGGACAGCTCGGGAAATCGTATTTGGTCTAAAACATATGGCAGCGTAGGCCCCGACAATGCAGAAGATTTTTTAGCACTGCCGCAAGGAGGATTTTTACTGATGGGTAATACTCCCTCTGTTGCACATGGCAATGACTGGGATATTTTATTTGTCCGAACGAATGATTTGGGAGATACTTTATGGACAAAAACTTTTGGCGGAAATTATAATGATTACGGAAAACAAATTATTCCTATAAGCAATGGTTATGCAATTATGGGAACTTCTTATGGGTTAACATCGCTTAGCTCATCGCTTGATTTACTTTTTTTTACAATGGATACCGCCTGTAATTCTGACTGTTTTACGCATAATGCAAAAATTTTCATTCACAATGCGCCGTTTAAGGTAGTTGATGTTCACTCTTCACTGTTGAATAATGTGGGTTATTTGGGAACTTCACACGGAGTAACGCATGGCGGCAATGTAATTGACTGGTGTAATGGTACAACCGTAATTAAAAAACATTTTAAAGAAGAAGATGTGTTTGTTTATCCCAATCCTTTTTCGGATAAACTTTGTATTAATTTTAAAGCAATATCAGGTAAAAAAAGTATTACTGTTTTTTCTGCAACCGGTAACGTGATAAAACAATTTACTTGTAAAGAGGATAATTGTAATCTTGAAAGAGAAGGAATTCTTGCGGGATTTTATTTTATCCAAATAATAACAGATAATGGATTTTCGAAAAGAATAAAATTAATAGTAGAATAATTACATTTTTGTAACCGTCCATGCCTCAGGCTTGGCATCAAAAAATTTTTTGGTTTGACCCCAAACTGTATTGAATAATTCTGAATTGCGGTATTTTTCCAAAAAACTTTGGTCTTGCCATTTGCTGTAAGTAAAAAATATAGCGGGGTTGTCTTTATCATTCAGTAATTCAAGGTGGGTACATCCTTCAAATCCCGCGATACTGTTTTTGTTTTTGTTAAACAGATTGAGAAAATCTTTGACCAGTTCCGGCTTGAAAGTCATTTTTACTATGCGGATTATCATTTCACTAAGAGTTAAAGATACAGATTACACTGATGACACAGATTTTTTAATATTTTATCATTCAAAGCTCTTGCATTTCAGATTCAAATTTTAATCCGTGTAATCCGTGGCAACTTTTTTGGACTATTCCTCAAACTGAACTGTGATATTAAAATCAATATTACCATTCCTTCCCTTTAAAAAAAGCATCTGGCTGGCGTTATCCTGGTTGATAGCAATTTCTAAATAGCCAAAACTGTTAAACAAGGCAAGGGCGTTTGTTTCAGCTACGTCGTTATAATCGTTTACCATTTTGTTTAATTGAGTGCCCGGTAAAATTATTTTAAACTTCCTGTTTTTACGAACCAAATCAAAAAAATGGCGTGTGATATTCGTAACCACGTTTCCAAAACTGTCTATATGTATACAGCGCCCCACAATGCCATCGCTGGTAGCGGTTGGCTGAAAAGGCATGGAATGTGCATAATCAATACAAGGTTTGGCTAATTTTTCCACATTTCCCGGAACGCTTAATTGCACTGCAGCCTTCACCATTGTATCTCTTAAAAAAAATAAACCTATCGGGAATTCTTTTTCGTATAAGAAAAACACCTTGGCATCAAAAGTCTCCGGTAAAAGGGTAAAAAAACCATTATCCACACAAAGTATTTTTTGTTTGTGCACTTCCACATATAACATACGTTTTGCATCTGTATTGCCTCGTATGCCTACGAGATGAAATGTATTATCCGGAAAATTGCGGTAAGCATTGCCAAAAACATAAGCGGCCTGCATTACATTAAATTTTTCAATATCATGACTGATATCGATAATTTGTAAATCGGAGGAATTCTTATAAATCTCGGCTTTTACCAACGACACGTAATTGTCCTTTAGGCCTAAATCGCTGGTAAGGGTTATGAGCGGCATGATTTGTTAGTAAAATGCTAAGATTTCTGTAAAAGTAATACATAATTTTGCCTTGCTTTTTGACTTATAAAAATTTTGATTAACATACTTGTAAACACTTACCCTTGTCTGAAAAAACCATACATATTGACGATTTTGAACCTGTGGAGTTGTACGGGGTGAATGATTTAAAACTGAACATCATTAAAAAACATTTCCCTAAGCTGCGTATTGTGGCGAGGGGATATGATTTGAAGTTGATGGGAGATTCTCCCGAGATTAAGCGTTTCGAAAAAAAATTTAAACTCCTCTCCGACCACTATCATAAAGCAGGGATGCTTACCGAAAGAGCTTTAGAGCGTTTGTTGGGGCAAACGGGCGAGAATATCATAGACCAGGAAGAAAACGGAAACGATATTATTTTATTCGGCAATAACGGAACCGCCATTAAAGCACGCACCGAAAACCAGATGCTGATGGTAAATTCCATCGCTAAAAACGATATGCTTTTTGCCGTTGGCCCCGCTGGAAGCGGAAAAACGTATACTGCTGTTGCGTTAGCGGTAAGAGCTTTAAAAAATAAAGAAGTAAAACGTATCATACTTACCCGCCCCGCCGTTGAGGCGGGAGAAAATCTCGGTTTTTTACCAGGCGATTTAAAAGAAAAATTGGATCCGTATATGCAGCCTTTGTACGATGCTTTGTTTGATATGATTCCGGTAGACAAATTAAATCAGTACATAGAGGTCCAGGTAATACAAATTGCCCCATTAGCTTTTATGCGCGGAAGAACTTTAGATAACGCTTTTGTTATTTTAGATGAAGCTCAAAATGCTACGCAAAGTCAGATGAAAATGTTTTTAACCCGCATGGGCAACAATGCAAAATTTATTATTACCGGCGATTTAACGCAGGTGGATTTACCCCGTAATCAGCAATCCGGTTTGGTACATTCTGTGAATCTTTTAAAAGGGACAAAAGGCATTGATTTTATATATTTGCAAGCCGAGGATATTATTCGTCATCGTTTAGTAAAAGAAATTATAGCACGATACGAAACTGAGAAAAAGGGAGAATGAGCATTTTAAAAAAAATACCTCTTTTAGTAATTCTTTCAGGAATAATAACTATCAATTCCACTTGCACAAAGCAAAAATGGTTTTCGAAAGTGACCTATGAAGGGAATGTTTATCATTTAAACGGCAGTCCCGCGAAGGGTGTTCTTATTCTTCTGGAAGCTTGTTCTTCTTCAGACGGTTCTATCTATTGCTCAAATAATAAATATACAATTAGCCAGGTTTACACGGATGTGTCCGGTCATTTTTATATAAATGAACATGAAGCCAGAACGAAGGTGTACTTTGTTTCTTGTAATTTAGGAGCTCTTAATTCAGAAGGTATTGAGAGTAGTGATTTAAAAACAACAAAATATACTAAACTATATATACAATAAACACATGAATACACTCACACAAACCAATTTCAAATTCGCGAACCAAACTGCTTTTTACAAAGGTAAAGTACGCGATGTTTACACCATTGACAATAAGTATTTAGTAATGGTAGTTTCCGATCGCATCAGCGCTTTTGATGTGGTATTACCAAAGGGAATTCCTTACAAAGGGCAGGTACTAAATCAAATCGCGGCAAAATTTTTAAAAGCCACCGAGGATATCGTTCCTAATTGGGTATTGGCTTGTCCGGACCCGGTTGTTACAGTCGGAAGAATGTGCGAACCTTTTAAAGTAGAAATGGTAATCCGCGGATATTTAGCAGGTCATGCGGCACGTACTTACGCAAGCGGCTTACGTGAATTATGCGGAGTGAAATTACCCGAAGGATTAAAGGAAAACGACCGCTTGCCTGAGCCAATCATTACTCCAACCACAAAAGCTTCGGTAGGGCATGATGAAGACATTTCCCGCGAAGAAATTTTAAAGCAAGGCATCGTGAGTAAAGAACATTATGAACAATTGGAAAAATATACCAGGGCCCTTTACAAACGTGGTAACGAAATCGCCAACAAACAAGGATTAATTTTAGTGGATACTAAATACGAATTCGGTTTGGTGGATGGAAAAATTTACCTCATTGATGAAATTCATACTCCCGATTCTTCCCGCTATTTTTACCTGGAGGGATATGAAGAACACCAGAAAAAAGGCGAGGAGCAAAAACAACTCAGCAAAGAGTTTGTAAGGCAGTGGCTTATTGCTAACGGTTTTCAGGGTAAAGACGGGCAAAAGGTACCTGAAATGAGTGAGGAATGGACTAATGAAATATCTAACCGCTATATTGAACTTTACGAAAAAGTAACCGGCGATAAGTTTGTGCGTCATCCGGCCGATAGCCTTCAGGCAAGAGTAGAGGCCAACGTAAGCAAATACCTCGAATCATTACACTTGGTTAAACACTAAGGCTTACGAGCAAAACAAGTTCATTTTCAATAAAATAACTTTAAACAACTTATCAAAAGCTTTTGGTATAACGCAGGGCTATTCGTAATTTTGCCAAAATTTAAAACCAAAAATGGCACAGATACATATTACAGGAATAGAATACGTTGAGCTTAACCAGGATAATGAAGTGCAGTTTAGCTATAAACCCGATGTACCCAAACTTAAATTGGTAGGCACCGTTTACGAAGCCAGCGAAGAGAGTGAAGATGATGATATCAACAGCATGGTATTTCTTACCCAGAACCAACTTAACAAAGTACTTTTAAATAAAGAAGTTGAATTAAAATCGGTAGAAGATGGAAAGTGGCAAACACAAAGGCCTCTTACCCGCGACCAGGTTAAAAAAATCGGACTTGTAACTCTTGAGTCGGATTTTTTGGGTACCTCCGGTGATTTTAAGTGTTACGAAGTGAAAGAGGTGGTTCAATAAACCCTGCTCGTCTAAATCTTTTTAAGAATCCGCTAAATACGTCTTTTAGCGGATTTTTTATTTTAAAAAATGCATTACCTTTAAAACATATATGCGTAACTCATATAAATTACTTTTTCTGGTATTTTTATGCTTAGCCGGCAGGTTATTTCCGCAAACCTATAACTTCGAAAATATTTCTTTAGAACACGGGCTTCCGCAGGCACAAATAAATTGCCTCAAAGAAGATACCCGTGGTTATTTATGGGTCGGCACACAAGGTGGGGGCGTGGCACAGTACGACGGGATCAACTTTAAAATCTTTGATGAAACTTCGGGGCTTCCGGGCAGTATTGTAACAGCCATAGAAGAAGATAAACTCGGCCATATGTGGTTTGGTACTACCTGGGGCGGGGTATCGCGCTATGACGGCAAAAGTTTCAGCAACTTTACTTCCGAAGACGGGCTTCTGGCAAGCGGAGTAAAAGCGCTTTGCTGCGATAAATACAATAAAATGTATGTTGCAACTTCCGCCGGATTGAACTTAATTGAAGATAAAATTGTTTCACCGCTTAAGCAGGATATTTTTAATGGCAAGAACACCATCAAAAGTATTTTACGGGATAATCAGCAAAACCTCTGGTTCCTTACCGAAAAAGAATTGCATTTGTATAATTACTACGAATGGATAAACATCGGCCGGCTCTTTAAAATAAAATCAAAAATAAATACCATTGCGCAGGATAAATCAGGCAATATCTGGTTTGCTACCGAAAAAGACGGGCTCTTTATTCTCACCAAAAAACCCGATGGCTCTTATGAAATTATTCCATATGAAAGAAATAAAGAGCTGGAAGGAATGATGATACAAAATCTTGTATTTGACAATCGTAATATTTTATGGATTTGTACACAGGGTTTCGGAGTAGGGCGTTTTGACGGAAGTAAACTCAGTTTTTTCAATCGTAAATCAGGTTTTAAAAGCAGTGCGGTAACAACCGTATGTGAAGACCGCAGCGGCAATATCTGGTTTGGTACAGATGGTAACGGAATAATAAAATACAACCCCGCGCCATTTATTTATTATGATAACATTGATGGCTTTGACACTACTTCTATTTTCGGAATTATTTGCGATAAAGAAGATAATCTTTGGGCTGCTCCTTACGGAATAGGGCTGATAAAATATGACGGTATCAAAGAAATCTTAATTGATGAAAAAGCCGGACTCAGTAATAAATTTATCCGGGCTATCGGAATGGATTGCACCGGCGTAATCTGGTTATGCAGCAACGACGGATTATTCTCTGTTCAAAACGGCAAGGCGCAAAAAGCAGGATTTTTACCTGCAAAAACAGCCGCGCGTTCTATTTTAGTTGATAACGATAATTCGTTATGGATTGGTACAGGAGGCCAATTCCTTTATCACTACAAAGACAAAAAACTTATTCATTACACAGATTCTGCAGGCTTGTCGCACAATTACATTCATACTCTTTGGAAAGACAAAAAGGGTTGTCTGTGGATTGGTACAGGTAACGGTGTCAATTGTCTGCGTGAAGGAAAAATTGTGAACTTTAAATATGCTTCGGGTTTTTGTAACGATTATATCGGCTCTATAACGGAAGATAAATACGGGAATATTTGGTTTGGTACCGACCGCTGCTTGGTGCGTTACAACGGGCACGAGTACAAAGCGTTTACGCAATCAGACGGATTGGCTTCCTCAACTATTTACTCACTCATCACCGATGCAAAAGGAAATTTATGGGTTGGCACAAACAGGGGTGTTGATCGCGTTGAACCCTCCATGTCGGGCGAAATAATGAACATAAAAAATTATTCGTACTACGAAGGTTTTAAGGGGATAGAGTGTAACAGCCGTGCTGTAACAAAAGACAGTAAAGGAAATTTGTATTTCGCAACCATTAAAGGAATTATCGAATACACTCCGGATAAAGATTTAAATATTGAAAACAAACCGCAGTTGCATATAACCGGTATGAAACTTTTTTCTCAAGCTTTTGATTTTGAAAAAAACGGGTATGCAACCAATGGCGGTTGGTTTCATTTACCCACAGAACTTACGCTTGCTTACAATAAAAATTATGTAAGTTTTAAATTTGTTGGCATCAATCTTTACTCGCCTAAAAAAATAAAGTACGAGTATATGCTGGAGGGTTTTGATAAGGAATGGATCAAATCAGAAGAAACAGAAGCAACCTATACCAATTTGCAACCGGGCAATTATATTTTTAAAGTGAAGGCTTATAGCTCTACGGCAACTGTTTTCTCGCAAATAGAATACCCGTTTATAATCAAGCTCCCTTTCTGGAAAAGCATTTGGTTCTATCTTTTTATTTTCGGTTTACTGGCTGTGGGTATTTACCTGCTTTTGAAATACCGCACTAAAAAAATGGAATTGGAAAACCAGAAACTGGAAGACCAGGTTAAACTCCGTACCGGCGAAATTTTAAAGCAGAAAAACGAAATCGAAGTTTTATTTAAGGAGGTGCATCATCGTGTAAAAAACAACCTGCAGGTAATTAACAGTTTGCTTAATCTGCAAAAATTTTACATACACGACCAGCGGATGCTTGATATTTTTAAAGATTGCCAGAACCGTATTTACGCGATGGCTGTTATACACGAGCGGCTTTATGAAACCAATGAGTTGTCGGCTTTAAATTTTAACGAGTATATAAAAAAATTAATTAAGCAGTTAGGTGATACGTATCAAACCAAGATTCCGGTTACGTACGAAACAGAAGTTAATGTGGATAAACTGGACCTTGATACGCTTATTCCTGTGGGATTATTGATAAATGAAATTATTTCTAATTCGCTTAAATATGCTTTTGATGAAGAGCCCGGAAAAAATAATGTTATCACGTTTAAAATGTATAAGGACGGCAGCAGTCATTTCAGAATGATTATCGGTGATAACGGCAAGGGCTCGAAGATTGATATTGATGAAACACATATTACCTTTGGTTTGGAGCTCATTAAAATGCTGGTAGACCAATTGCATGGTTCTATTGCGCGTTTACCGCAACAAGGTACCGTTTACCAAATTATATTTAGCGCGCTTAAGTAATGGGCAATTTTGTTGTCTACAAATCATCGGCCGGCAGCGGAAAAACTTACACTCTCGTAAAAGAATATTTAAAACTCGCGCTTGCCGATCCGCACAGACTGCATAGTTCGTTTAAACATATCCTGGCGGTAACATTTACCAATAAAGCCGCCGCTGAAATGAAAGAGCGTGTACTTAAAGCGCTGTTTGAGATTTCCACAGGCGAAAAGATTCCGCTTTCCTCGGATTTGCAAAAGGAAATGCAAATATCTGAAAGTGATTTGCAGGCACGTTGCGAGGAATTACATACAAACTTACTGCATCAGTATGCCGATTTTTCGGTTTGTACCATCGATAGTTTTGTTTACCGGATTGTCAGGAGGTTTTCGTTAGATTTAAAATTACCCGCTAATTTCAGTGTGGAAACTGATGAAGAAACTCCGTTATGGTGGGCCATTGATAATTTGCTGACAGATATGCAGCAAAACGAAGCGGTGCAAAAACTGCTGAAAGATTATGCGGACGAAAAAGTAGACGAGCAGAAAAACTGGAATATTGAAAACGAAATTTTTGAGTTAGCGAAATCTATTTTGGTTTCAAAAAAGGATGCAGCAGGTGTCGGACTTTTGCAACAACAGGAAATTAATAATCTCGTAAAGGTAAAAGAGCTTTTAAAAACTAAAACAAAGGAAGTAGAAGGTAAACTGACTTTACTTGCAGAGAAAGCTTTCCTGCTTATTGAGAAGAATAATATTTCTGTAAATGAATTTTATTATAAAGACAAAGGCCTGTTTGGTTATTTTAATAAAGTACGCGATAGGATATACGACAGCGAAGAACTTTTAAAATCATACGTCCTGAAAACCATTACCGAAGACGTTTGGTATACCGGCAAAACGGCTAATACCGCAATTGATTCGGTAAAAGAAGAGTTGCGCACTATTTTTAATGAAATTGAAACCTACAGGGAAAAAGTAAGTAAAGATTATTATTTGCATACTCTTCTTCTGAAAAATATAAATGCACTTTGTGTTTTAAGTGAACTGAAACTTTTGGTGGAACAATATAAAACCGAAAAAAATATTGTCTTTATAAGCGAATTCAACAAAGCTATTGCCGGTTTTATCAGTGAAGAACCCGTGCCTTATATTTACGAGCGTTTGGGCGACCGCTATAAACATTATTTAATTGACGAGTTTCAGGATACATCAGCATTGCAATGGTTAAATTTATTGCCTTTAGTGCATAATTCTCTGGCAGAAGGAAAATTATGTATGCTGGTGGGTGATGGCAAGCAATCTATATATCGTTGGCGCGGCGCGGACGTGGAGCAATTCGCGAATTTGCCCCGGGTAGAAAATAAAGAAAAAAGTGTTTGGATTGATGAACAGCAACAGGCCCTGCAAACCCAATACACCGAAAAATATTTAAATATAAACAGGCGTAGTTGCGCGGAAGTAATTAGTTTTAATAATTCCTTATTTGAATATTTAGCTGGTAAAAACCTGGTTACCCCTTATACAAACGTATACAATCATAGTTCTCAGGAAGCCGCTTCTAAACAAGGTGGCAAAATTTCTCTTTCGTTTATTAAAGAGGAGAAGGATATTGCTGAACAAAGAGTTTTGGACGATATCCTGAAACATATTGAAAATTCATTACAAAATAAATACAGCTATACCGATATTGCCATATTGGTACGCAAGAATAAAGACGGAAATAAAATTGCCAATTATCTTTTAAGAAAAAGTGTACCGGTTGTATCTTCCGATTCTCTTTTACTGAAAAATTGCCCTGAAGTTAATTTTATAAACTCTTTTTTATCCTGGCTGATAAATCACAACGATGCGGTTTCTGCGACGGCGGTTATAGGGTATTTAAAGGAGATTTCTTTTCCCGGAATAAAACACGAAACGATTCAGAAAGTTTCTTCCCGGCCTTTTGGTTTAAATGAAATTCTCGCCTCATTGCAAATCATCATTGAGGTAAATCATTTAACTTCATTATCTCTTTTTGAACTTTGTACGGAAACGTTACGTTTATTCAAACTCGAAAGTAAAAATCCATTGTATTTAAATTTCTTTTTAGATGAAGTTTCTAATTTTTCGCAGCGGGAAAGTAATTCTGTATTCGCGTTTTTGGCGTGGTGGAAACAAAAGAGCGCGAATCTGTCGGTAAAAATTCCGGCAAATACCAATGCGGTTAAAGTGCTGACCATCCATTCTTCAAAAGGTTTGGAATTTCCGGTTGTGATTTTTCCTTTTGCCGACTGGAAAATTGATAAGCCCGAAAATATTTTAATTGATACCAGTAAAGAACTTCCATCTCTTCCTGTTGCGTTGGTAAAAACCGGCAGTACTTTAAAAAAGACTGTTTTTGAAGAGCAATCAATAGAAGAAGAACAAAAACAAAAGCTGGATAATTTAAATCTTTTATATGTGGCTTGCACCCGTGCAGTGGACGAGTTGCACATTATTGCAAGAGAATCTTCACAAGGTGGAAAAACAATTACAGCATGGTTAAAAGAGTTTGCAACTGTAAAACATAATTTGAAGAAAGAAGAAAACTTTATTGAAATAGGAGAGAGCTTGCCGAAGGAACACGGATTAATAAAAGATATCCCGCATTTGCAACCTGCTTCCTACCGTCCGCTGCACGAAGCAGTAACAATAAAATTAAGTGATTGCGAAAGTGAAATAAGTAGTCGTCGTTTAATGGGAATTGCCGTGCATAATATTTTGGCAGAAATAAAAACAGCGGAAGATATTTTACCCGCTATGCAAAAAGCTTTACTGCAAGGGAATATCAACACAGAACAAATGCCTTTTCTTAAGTCTGCCATTGAACATTTAACGAAACACCCTTTGCTTTCTGCTTATTTCTCGGAAGGAGCACATGTAAAAACCGAGACCGAATTATTTACGAATGAAGGGGATATTATCCGTCCCGACCGTGTAATTATTTTACCCTCTCATCTGGTCGTAATAGATTTTAAAACAGGAGAAAAGAAACCCGAACACAAAAAGCAAATTGAGCAATACCAATACGCTCTTAAAAAGATTTCAGGTAAAGAAGTAAAGGCTTTTCTGATTTATTTGCCTTCCGAAGGACATAAGCATGAAAGCGATGTGCTGGAGATATAAAAAGCACTTTTATTCCCCTGTTTGCTGTCTAAAAAATGCTATTTTTGCACTTAGTCCGCTAGGTAGTTTATGTACACACTTTTCTTAAAAGAAATAAAAAGCTTTCTCACCTCTTTGGCAGGGTACATTTCGATAGGGGTTTTCTTGACCATCACAGGCACTTTTTTATGGATTATCAGTTCAGAAAGTACAGGGGGATTTAATATTTTAGATAACGGTTTTGCCAGTATCGATCCTTTATTTTCTATTGCACCAATGGTATACTTGTTTTTAATTCCGGCAATTACCATGCGTAGTTTTGCGGAAGAAAAAAAGACCGGAACCATCGAACTTTTATTTACCCGTCCGCTTACGGAGTTACAAATTATTCTTGCAAAATATCTTGCGGGAGTTGCGTTAGTGGTCGTTTCTTTATTACCAACTTTATTTTATTATTATTCGGTTTATAAATTGGGTTATCCTCCCGGAAACATAGACAGTGGCGGAACCTGGGGTTCTTACATTGGCTTACTTTTATTGGGAGCAGGCTTTGTTGCCATTGGTATTTTTGCATCTTCGGTTACCGATAACCAGGTAATTGCTTTTATTCTGGCAATGGCACTTTGTTTTATCTGTTTCAGTGGTTTTGAATATTTCGCGCAATCGGGTATGGCCGGAAAGATTGAACCTTTCATTATGGCTTTAGGCATCAGTTCGCATTACGCGTCATTGAGCAGGGGAGTGGTGGATACACGTGATGTGCTTTACTTTTTAAGCCTTGTAACTTTTTTTATTTTACTAACCCGTTTTACTTTGGAAAAACGTAAATGGCAATGAACAGAAGTGTAAAATCAAGGCACATCTCTCAGCTTGTAATAACTTTTGTTATTCTGTTGCTGCTTAATTACGTGGGCTCGTATTATTTTTTACGTTTTGACCTTACCAGTGAAAAGCGTTATACTTTGAGTGAGGAAACTGTTGATATGCTGAAGAACCTCGACGATAATATATACCTGAAAGTTTACCTTTCCGGCGATTTTAATTCAGACTTTACGCGTTTACGCAACGAAGCAAAAGAAATGCTTGACGAGTTTCGCGTGTATGCCAAAAAAGGTTTGGATTATGAATTTATAAATATTTACGAGCCGAAGTTTGAAAAGGATATCGTAAATATACAACGTCAATTGTATGAAAAAGGAATCAATCCCATAGAATTAAAATCGAAAACAGAAAAAGGTCAGAACAGGCAAGTGGTTTTTCCCGGTGCAATCGTTTATTATAAAGGAAAGGAGGATGTCTGGCAAATTTACGACCAGCCCGTCGGCGTCGCACAAAATCAGGCAGTAAATAATTCGGTTGAGGGTTTGGAATACGGGTTATCAAACGCCATCCGTAAATTACAAAGATTAATTCGTCCACGCGTTGCATTTATACGCGGTCACCACGAGTTAGATACCAATCAAACAAAAGATATTTACCGTTCGCTAAGTGAATATTACGATGTTGATTATATCCGCATTAAAGGAAGGTTGCGTTCTTTAAAACCTTACTCGGCAATTATTCTTGCATGGCCGGATACTGTGGTTGGCGAGCGCGATAAATTTTTAATAGACCAGTTTATTATGAACGGGGGCAAGGTGCTTTGGTGTCTTGAACCTGTTTATACCAATACAGATTCACTCAGTTTAAAAGGATATACGCTTGGCCTCGATAATAATATTAATCTGAATGATATGTTGTTCAGCTACGGTGTGCGTGTAAACCCCGAACTTGTTCAGGATATGCAATGTGGTGCCATTCCGGTTAATCGTGGCTTTAAAGGCGGCCAGGCAGACATACAATTATTTCCGTGGATTTATAAACCACTCGTTCTGCCGACTACAATGCATCCCATTGTAAAAAATTTGGATTTGATCCGCTTTGATTTTGCGGGAACGATTGATACCGTGAAAGCGGAAGGAGTTAAAAAAACGATTTTATTGGCTTCTTCAAAATATTCGCGTGCGCAGGCAGTACCCGCGCGTATTGCACTTGCAATGGTGAGTAATCAATTAAACGAGAAAAAATTTAAAGACGGAAATAAACCTCTCGCAGTTTTATTGGAAGGAAGATTTACTTCTGCTTACGAAAATCGTATTAATGATACTATTTCGCGCGACAGCGTCATTGCATTTAAAAATAAAAGCGTTCCTACTTCCATGATTGTTATTTCCGACGGAGATATAATCAAAAACGGATTTAATTACCAGACTATGGCTATCTCCGAACTGGGTTACGATCGTTATATGAAACAAACTTTTGCCAATAAAACATTTTTATTGAATTGTATGAATTATTTGATTGACGGGCCAAAATTAATGAGCATCCGTACCCGCGAGGTGAAATTGAGATTGCTCGACCGTAAAAAAACGGACGAAAACCCGATGAAATGGAAAATGTATAATGTGTTATTTCCATTGGTAATCGTGGCTGTTTCAGGATATATTCTGGCAATTATAAGAAGAAAAAAATTCAGTGTAACAAAAGCAAAGTAACATGAACAAAAGAGCGCGCGCTATATCAGTTGTTTTTATCATAGTCATCATTCCTTCGGTAATGTTGATTATGAAAAACAAAGGCAAAACCCTGAATGGAAAAGACACCGATTTTGCCGTGGAAGATACATCTGCTGTAACAAAAATTTTCATCGCCAATAAATTAGGCGGAAAAGTTACTTTAGAACGCAAAGAGGGGCAAGGCTGGATGGTAAACGATAAATACCCTGCCCGCCGTGATGATATAGAATTACTTTTAGAAACTTTTAAAAATGTCCAGGTTCGTTATCCCGCCCCCGCAAATGCGCAGGAGAACCTCATTAAAAAAATGTCGGCTCAATCTGTAAAATGCGAAATTTATTGTAAGGGAGAATTAACGCGTATTTGGTATATCGGTAATGAAACGCAGGATTTAAAAGGAACTTTTTGCCTTCTGCAGGACCCAAATGCCGAGAAACCTTTCGAAACAGTTTATGTATTGGAAATTCCGGGGTTTGTGGGAGTAATTACTCCGCGTTTTTTTACGGCCGAAGAAAACTGGCGTGAAAAAAGAGTGTTATCGCTTTTGCCGAGTCAGATAAAAAATGTTTCGCTGAATATGATTGGCCAGCCGGATTCTTCTTTTTCTATTGACGTAGCCGGGTTGCATAATTTTTCGGTGAAGACGTTGTCAAATAAAATAATTGCGCCTTTTGATACGCTTGCGGTGCAACAGTACCTTTCGTATTTTATGGCTTTGTATGTAGAGGCCTGGGCCACCAACTCAACCGATCATGAAATAGACTCCGTTAAAAAGACAAATTATTTCATTGAAATAAGTATTACTGATAACAATAATAAAAACGAGAAATTTAAATTCTTTCACAAGAAACCCTTGCCCAAAAATGAAGTTATTGAAGGTGTAAAAATGCCCTACGACCCCGAAAATATGTTTATGAAACTCCGCGATGATAAAGAGTTTGCGCGCGTTGGGGTTTATACATGGGGCAAACTTTTTCAATCATCTTCTTACTTCCTTCCGAAGCGTGTTAAAAAGTAGTTAAAAACTAAGCATAACTTAAAAGGGCTCGTGGTGCTTATGCTTTAACTTTGTTGGGCTTAAAGAAAAAATTTATGAATTTTATTGTATCAACAACTGTACTGCTAAAACACTTAAAATCTATCAGTGGAGTATTAAATTCCAGCAACACTATTCCCATCCTGGATAATTTTTTATTTGAAGTAACACCGGGTAAACTGGTGGTTTCCGCTTCTGATATGGAAACTACAGTAACTACCACACTAAAGGTAGAAGCTAAGGATAGCGGCAACATTTGCATTCCTGCAAAGCCCCTGGTTGATACATTAAGCAACTTTCCCGAACAACCTCTTACTTTTTCAATTGATAAAAAGAATTTTGGTATAAAAATCAGCACCGATAACGGTGAGTATAAATTAACCGGTCACAATCCCGAAGAATACCCTCACGCGCCAAAATTGGAGGGCTCTTCAAGCATCGTTATGAAAACGGATGTATTAGGCACTGCCATCACCAAAACTTTATTTGCAACCAGTAACGATGATTTGCGTCCTGTTATGTGCGGTGTATTTTGCCAGTTTGCGGAGAACGATACCATTTTTGTTGCAACTGATGCGCACAAATTGGTGCGTTACCGCCGGCTTGATTCTAAGGCTACAAGCCCCGCCTCTTTCATTATGCCTAAAAAGCCGCTTAATATGCTTAAAAATTTGTTAGCGGGTACTGATGATGTGGTAAATATTGAATTCAACAAAACAAACGCTTCATTTACTTTTGGCCATACTACTTTGGTTTGCCGTTTAATTGACGGGAAATATCCCAACTACGAAGCGGTTATTCCTAAAACCAACCCGAATAAATTAGTTGTAGACCGTTCTGCTTTTATGGGCGCGCTTAAGCGTGTAAGTGTTTTCTCCAACAAAGCCACACACCAGATTCGTTTAAAAATTACCGGCTCGCAATTAAGTATTTCAGCTGAGGATTTGGATTTTGCCAACGAAGCAAATGAGCGTTTAACCTGTACCTACACAGGCGAGGATTTGGAAATAGGATTCAACTCAAAATTTTTGCTGGATATGCTTTATAACATTGAAGGTGATGAATTGCAGGTTGAAATGAGCGCTCCTAACCGCGCGGGTATTATTACTCCTACTAAAAAAGATAACACCGCAGAAGATGTGTTAATGCTGGTAATGCCGGTAATGCTCAACAACTAATAAGGACTGAGGTTTATTACTTTTAATTTTTTTCTTTTACCGAGACTGACTCTCTTTTTTTCAAGAAGTTTAATTAGTATACCTGTAGAAACCAGGCAGGCTCCGATTATAACTATTCGGGGTTTAATAATCGTATTCTCATCATGAATGACGTTGTTAAAGGCGTCAATTATAATTATGCCAATGCCGGCCCTGATGAGTAATTTTGAAAACGCACTGGAAATACGGTTTGTACGGTTGAAAATCAGCATCCGTATTTCTTTTATCACAATCGTATCGCTTCTTTTTTTGTTCGCGATAATAATTGCGCTGTCGCCAATGGCTATAATTTTTCCGGAATAAGTTTTTTGGCCCGACTTAACTTTTAAAGAAATTTCGTCCTGCCTGTAAAAATGCCTTTGCTTTATTTTAAATCCGTTTGTTTCTAAAACAAGTGTGTTTTGCGCAGCGCAAAAAAAAGAAATCAGGAGAAAAAGAAATATAGGAAGTGTATACTTCACTAATTGGCTTTCACAAATTTTAAAACAGAAATATTTTTCCCTTCTTTATCTTCCAGCTTCAGAAAATAGCTTCCGTTATCAAGTGCAGACAGATCAATTTCGTTTTTACTGTTCGATTCTGCTTTAAACCGCATCACTTCATTCCCTAAAACGGAATAAACGCCGATGATAAAAATTGTTTGAGCATCGCATTTAATTTCTAATTGCGCTTTCTCTGTAAGGGGGTTAGGAAATAAATTTAAATGAACGCCCTTATCGTAATTATGTAATGAGGCAGCCCAATAAAAAAGTGTATCACCAAAGCATTGTGTAATGGTTTGCGTTATACCGGCATTTGTAATTGAATCGCTTTCAAAACGAACTAAAAAAGCGTCATCTAAACCCAAAGCCGGATTGGTGCTGCAAATTTGTTGGGCACTTCCGACTACAACAACTCTTCCGCTGCTGCTGTAAATTCCGCTATACCCGTAGTCATTATATTGCAATCCGCAATCGTGTGCAAAACCCGTTATCCATGTTAAATCAGGGTGAAAGCCCACCATAAACAAATTCATTCCGCCTAATCCTCCGCTTGCGGTCCCTATTGTATAAATATTTCCGTAACTGGTTTTTACAACCTGGTTAAAACAAACATATTCTCCTGTTGATGTTAATCCTCCCCGATACGGCCCGAATATAAAATTAAGCGAAGTATCCATTCTTGCAATCATTGATTGAGTAGAGTTGCTGTCAATCAAATCGGTTTTACCGCAAACGAAAAATGTATTGGCATCGTAAGCAGTTATTCCTTTTAATTCTTCACCATAATGATGAATACCTCCTATAAAATTCTGACTTATAAAATTTCCGTTCGTGTCAAGTTTCATTATCCACGCATCCGAAATTGAGTCTGTAGCGTGGGTAAGGTTGTTTCCCACGGCGTAAATGCGGTTATTTATTACATAAACACTGTTAAATTTCTCATCCAGTGCACCGCCATAATGTTTGTTCCAAAGGGTATCACCGTTTTTATTAATGCGAATTAAATACGCGTCGGCATTTCCGTACGAATTGGTATAAGTTTCTCCGCACAAAATAAAACCACCGTCGGGCATCGGAGTGCTTCCGTAAATAAAATCCCAATCAGAACCACTCACGGTTTTTTGCCATAATAAATTTCCGTTTTTGTCAACTTTAAAATAATATGCGTCATATCCGTTAGGCGGATTAAAAGAGTTGCTGTAACCGGCAACGAAAAAACTACTGTCGGCCGTAACTTCAACGCTGTATCCCCAATCGTTCTGGCTGCCACCAAAGGGGTAAGACCACAGGTGGTTGCCCATACTGTCGGTTTTTATGAGGTAAACAGAAGTGTTTCCCTGCCCGAAACTACTGGTAGTTCCTGCAATGATATATTGTTTACCGGGCAATTCTTTAATGCTGCGGGCTTCATCAAAATTTTTACCTCCGTACAAATAAAAATATTCTTTGGTCGCTTCGTATTTAGTGGTTTGCGAAAAAAGACAACCGGTCAAAAAACAAAATATGTAAAGTAAATGGCGCATTATAATTTTTTACTAAGGCTTACAAATAATCCTTGTCCTAATGTTTGTTTGGGCGCTATAAATCCCTGCAGGGCGTTACTTCCTATACGAAGATACCACATTTTATAATTATATTCAACATTTAACCCGTAAGTCATTTTGCCGTAACCGCCAATCCCCACATGTATGGTGGTAATAAAGCTTTTGCAAATGGTAAACTGCCCTTCGGCAAAAACATAGGGTTTGTAATTTCCCTGGAAAATGTGGCGGAATCCATTGGTAAGCGAGAATAAATTACTGAACTTGATAGTGTGCATCAGCAAAAAGGAAGTGGGCAGGTTGGTTGATTTTTTTTGCTTGCTGGAGATAATAAAGTGTTTGGTGATGGAATCTTTTGAAAGATGTTTTATAGCCGTATCGCTTACCTGGAAAAGATTGTTAATGGTAATGCCTCTGTAAATATAATTGGTGTCGAAATTTAAATTTAATGTGTTTGTATTCCAGTGAATAAATCCGAGATTATTTACGGAAATATAAAATTTACTGGGCCCGAGCTTTCCTTCGTAAGGCATGTCCGCAAAAAATTCGGCAGAGGCTCCGTTGCCGTTAAATGCCCCGAGCCCTTGTTTGTTTTTTGCGGTATCGCTGGTAGTAAATGAGCCATGCATGTTCAGGTAAATTTCTGAAGCATCTGCGGCTGTGTACACAGAAGAGGAGCCCGTATTTACCTGGAATAAATTCTGACCTTTTAAATACGATACCGAAAATCCCACACGCGCACTGGTGTCAATTTTATCCCATATCAAACCCAATTTCACTTCCTGAAATTTGAAATGGTTAACGGTAGTACCACCTATGTTCGCGGTTTTCCCCGCAAACATTTTATTACCGAAAAAAGCCATCGAAAAAAAATCATCACTGAAGGTACTGTTAAAAAATTCTACCTGTTTTAAGCCGGTAACAAAACTGTATTTGCTGTTTTTAAATCCCCAAAATGCCGTTACGCCTGCTGCGTACGAACCTCCTGCCCGGTTGGCAGACATTAGTTTGTTCTCCACATTGGCTTTGGTCATGCTGTCAAGATGACCCCCCTGTATAAAGCGGTTTACAAAAGCATTTTGTATGGCGGTTGAATTAAAATCATATTCGGCATGTGCAGAAACGCTTCGGCCGTATTTTATATAGTATAAAAAATCATTATTAAACTGACCAAACAACGAAGAACATAAACCGGAAAGAAAAAAAACAAATACTATTCTCCTCATTTCCCAATCGTGTAATTAATATCGGCGGTCAGCAACAAATCCAAAGCGTAGTAATCGTAAAATTTAATCCGGTTGGGTTGGGAGGCGGTGTTAAATGTGGCCGAGTAATAGATGTATTTCGCTTTTTGCAGGTTGGCAATTTTGCTTGTGTTAAGGGGGACAAAAAGTTTGCTTTGCATCGGGGCAATAACTTTAAAATTTGCATCGAGCATTGGTGCTTGTATAGTGTTGGGCGTTGCAAATAAGATATCAATAACATGTTTATTCGCATCAAGTAAATAGCCCTGCAGGTTAATGCTGAAGGGATAGGAATTTTCCGCTGTTAAAATTAATTGCCCGTGGTTTATATTTTTAAATTGATTGATGTTTGAGAGATTCAGTGCAACCGTATCCGCCAGAACAATATTACTTGCTGAGAAGTATAGCGGAATATCCGCATTTAAATACGCTTTAAAGCCTGTTCCGTAATAAGCAAAATCGTTATTGCCGCCTTGATTTCCCGCCGGATTTAGCTGTGTATTCAGTTTGTAAATAAACTTATCGGGCAATATCCCGATGAAAGAAGTGATGTTTGAATTGTTGTTGTTAAGCGTAATAGTTTTTGCAGAAGCAGTTACCGGCGCGTTTGGTCCGTTGTTTATGGCTCCGTTTATATTGTAAGGCGTATTTATTACGGTTGATGTTAGTACTGTTGTTGTTGCGTTAGGTGTACTTGTAGCAGAAAGTTTTGCAATAGTGGCACGCATAGCCACACCGAATTCATTTATAATTTTTAAATTCACATTGGCGCTGTTTAAATTCAGCATACCCGATTTGATAGTTTTAAAAATTTTAAAACCGGTGGTATCGGGCCCAATTGTTACAGTTTGGTTGCCGAAATATCCTTGCGCGTATTGGGGAATTATACCGGTGAAAGTGAATTTGGATGTTAAGCCTTTATTTACATAAATCGTATCCTTTGGCGCCGCGGTTGAAGATACGCTTACATCGCCTGACTGATCAATTGTATTATTCAGGTTGTGATTCAGCCCTGTAAAATCAATATCATATCCTGCAAGATTAATAGTGCAACTGTTTGTTCCCGGTGCAATAAATACTCCTGCACTATAAGTGGCAGGCGGAATTTTAAAAATGGTATCAAGTATTAAATTGTTTTTTTTGCCTGATAATAATTTATAATGGTATTCCAACGGTTCTCCTACTGTGTTTACTAACTCAACTTTCACATGTCCTTGTCTTATTGAAGCATGTGTCAACTGAATTCCGTTCGGAAAATTGTAATAACTTTCACTTGTGTTCGAGAATAAAAGATCTCCGGGATGGATTTCAATAGGAAAAAATGTGTTTGTGGAAACCGTTATCAGGGTAGTATCGGGAATTTTTAAAAGACTGTCGATACCGTAATTAATGAGAGTAGTTTCAAAAGCAATTTTTAAAGTGCTGTCAGGGTTGGATTTCAACAAAGTGTCGGGAAACATACTTCCTAAGGTTAAACTTCCGTGTGCCAACGGGGCAACAAAATCATCTTCCCAGTAAGTACTTTCTTTACGGCACCCCGATAATATGAAAAACACGGACAAGGTTATAGTAAGGCCATGTTTTATCGTTTTAAGCATCCAACAAATATAAGTTTTTTAAAACTTAACGTTTGCTAACGGGCTTTTATTATTAGCGCCCCTTTTTGTATGTTTTGATCCGGTTGAAAAGTTTTTTCCACAAAAAGTACTTTTTTCTTGCATGTGTAGGGCTTCTGTAGTACTTTTGCGCCCCCTTATTAAACAAAGGTTCTTTGAATAAGGGTTTTCAAAAAATAATTTGAAAATAATTTTGTTAAAGTAAAATAGTTAATTACTTTTGCACCCCCAATTTGTTGGGAATTAGTTCTGAGGTTTATTGAAAGCGGTTAAAAACAGGAGAATGGATCTCTAAAGAAGGAGTTTTTTTCTTTTTGTTTGAGATTGATTTTACAATACAAGTTCTTTGAAAGAAATGAATAGCCAAAAAGCAGGTAAAATGCGACCTGAGTTAAGAGTTATGGATGTAAGAGTTAAGAGTTGCGAGACGAATAACTTCGAATTCAGATTTGAGATTCAGAGA
>DATMMV010000143.1:0-7251 GCA_035569635.1 Bacteroidia bacterium
TTTGTAATTGTGTTAAATTATCTCCCGCAATCAATGCAAAAGCAATCTTAATAGAGTCGCCTGTGTTTAAATTGAAGGGTCCGGAACTCATAACATTACAAACGTCGTTACCCGGGTATGATACCAGAGTAGAGTCTCCTGCTTTTTGACGGAAAGTAGAAAGTGTGGTATACTTATCTGCTTTTGAGAAAGTAGAAGTAAGATTAATGCCGCCACGACCTGTGCCCGCATTGTCTATACCATAAAAATTAGCATTTGCACTTGTAGTCAATAATTTAATACCTGCATAATAACCATTCGTTGGTGTTGCCCAACTGTAACCCATTTTACGGGTAAAATCATAGTCGGATTTGTTCTTATTATAAGTTGTGGCATCTATATCCCAGTCTGCAAAGATACCGGCATAAGCATTATTCAGTGCGGCTCCGGTATTTTTAATGATGTACTCGCAAATGACAAACTTGCGGCTACCCGCAGAGGTCCATGCATAAGCGTTCTGACGAATCACTAAATTTTGAGTTGGAGTAGCGAGTGCATCATTAAATTTAGTTAAAACATCAAAGTTAGAAACTGTAGGCCCTACTTTTTGAGCCACTACAAGATTAGCAAAATCGGCATCAGAAGTACCTGCTGTTGTACCACGCACACAATTAGACACAGTGCTTGAAGGAGTTCCTACCATCAGGCCTGCTTCGTATAAAATCTGAGTGCCTAAGTAAGTAAAGCCTAAACCAACGGCAGCGCCGTCCTGGTTCCAGCCAATTTTTCCTTTGCTGGTAATTGTGGTTGCCACATCGTTAATAGCAATGTTCACGTAATCCGGATTTAGCAATACATCAAAGAAATAACTTTGAGTATAAGTTCCGTCGGTAATTTTAACCTGAAAAGTAACCGTGCTATTTAAAGGAGCCGCACCTACTTTATAAGTAAATGGAGTTGGAAGATTATTTTTAGAATTGTTCGTGGCTAAAACACCAATGCTGTAATTGGTATTAAGCGCTGTAACATTGGTACCTGTGCCGTTGTATGTACTGATTACCGCGTTACATGCGGAAGAAGTTGGGTTTAAATAATTAATAAAATCGCCGGAAATAAACAGAGTATCACCCTGAGAAAAAGCCATGTCATTATGATCGGTTATTACCTGATTGGTAAATACAACCGAAGGAGCGAGTGGATTTGAAAGTGCTTTATAAATATTAATACGGCCACCTCCCAATTTATTTTGATAAGAAGGGTTTGAAGGATTGATAGGATCGCCGGTAGTAATTAAACGCTGCCCCGCCTGTAAACCTGTATAAGACGGCCATTTGGATAATACCAGAGCTGCTCCTCCCGCTGTAATGGGCGATGCCATGGATGTACCGCTTAATGAAGTATAGTTAGAAGGATAAACCGTGTTATAAATGCCATTTCCCGGAGATGATATATCTACAGTGAAATTCCAGTTAGAAAAACTTGCTTTAGATGCTGAAGTTGCGTTGGTTGCCGCAACAGAAAGAACATAATTAAACGCCGCGGGATAAAAAGCCTGGTCTAAGGAGTTATTACCTGCCGCGCAAACCACTAAAGCGTTTTTATTAATTGAAGCGTAGTTAATGATGTTTTGCCCGTAACTTCCTCCGCCTGTTCCTCCCCAGGAGCAATTAATTACTCGTGCACCGTGATCGGCCGCGTATGTAATACCCTCGTAACCGGTAATGATATAGCCCTCGCCACTGGCACGTGTATCGTTATCCGCCGCGCACTTTACGGGTAAAAGCTTACATTTAAAACCAACACCGGCAACTCCCACACCATTATTAGTCTGAGCCGAGGCACAACCTGATACATGAGAACCGTGCATGTTATTTGAACCCATAATCTGGGGGTTGTTATCACCAACCACATTGTTATAATCCGCGCCGGCTAAATCCCACCCGGTAAAATTATCTATATAACCGTCTCCGTCATCATCAATTCCGTTAATAGGATCGGCATAATTATGTTTAAACTGATTCATTAAATCAGGGTGTGCTAAATCCGAACCCGAATCTACAATTCCTATAACAACGTTTGTATCCCCTTGCCCCATTGGTCCGATTGCAGGATCCGATGTATCCCAACCGCCACCAAAACCGCTGGACACATAAGCTTTAATGCTTGCCAGGTAATTTTGACTTGATAAAGAAGGGTCATTAGGAACAAAAGCTGAATGCGCGTATTGGTAACGTGGTTCAGCGTATTCAAACAAACCGGTTGAAAGCATCATGTTAATTGCTTTCTCCAATGAAACACCTGTGTTTTTAAAACTGAGTTCATAAATAAGCGATAAATCGGCAAACTCCTGTCCCAAACCATTTTTCTTTTCTGCAGGAGGTTGATGGGTCGGATAAATTTTTCCGAGAGCACCAATGTTTAGATAATTTAAAACCTGAGCTAATTTTGTATCATTGATATACCCCGAAGAACAATTGCCGCGGTATTGTTCTTTTACTCTGAAAATGATGCGACTCTTAGCGTAGTCTACACCCTCTTTCAAAGTTTCTGACAAAATAAATTGCCTCGGCATGGCACTTGCTTTTTTAGCATTTTGCGCAGACACGTTTGTTGCTGCAAGCAGGCATAATGTAACGCCCGCGCTTAATATTAGTTTTTTCATTCCTGTAAAATTTTCAATAAAAATACGATTTTTTTTAGTTTAGTCAACCGCGAATTTCTTATTTAACATGCTGAATTACAAAAAAAAAATGAACAACGGTATCTACAAATGGATGAGTGGTTAAATCAACATTTCCGCATACTCCGGCAAACTTTCCAAATAACTGATTTTTTTATCGTTATGTTTCATTATAAAATGTTGTAAACCATTTGTTAAGAAACTATAGGTGGCCTCAAGCGTAATCTGGTAGCGGGCTAATTGACTCACTTCTTTCTGACCCAATTTTACACCGGGCTCTTTGCACTCCACCAACAATAAAGGTTTAAGTTGAGATGTTCTTACTAAAACGTCAACCCGCTTATCCGTATTAAACAGTTTGATACTTTTTTCTACTTCAATCAGTCCGGTTGGAAACCCTTTATCATTTATCAAAAAATGCAAAACGTGCTGTCTTACCCATTCTTCTGATGTAAGCATCACAAATTTTTTACGGAAAATATCAAATACCTGCGTCTGATTATTTTCAGTACGCAACCGCAATTCGGCTTTTGGCAAATTTAAATCGGGAAACACAGGACAAATTTACGATTTGTTAATTGACGATCAGCATATTTATTTTTTGCCACGGATTACAAAAATGAACACAGATTGCTTTTGCAGATTATTCTTTTATTAAATCAGTGCGCAAATCCATGAAATCTGTGGTAAAAAGGCTGTTTATTTATATATTCGTACTCGATTCGTAATTCGTAGGCAATGAAGACAAAAGAAGAAATAGTAAATAATTGGCTGCCCCGCTATACCGGGCTTCAATTAAACGAGTTCGGAGAGTATATCATACTCGTAAACTTCAGCAATTACGTACACATGTTTGCAAAAAAATACGGAGTTGAAGTTAAAGGTACAGACCGCCCTATGATGACCGTCACCGCAAACAATATTACCGTTTTAAATTTCGGAATGGGCTCTGCGAGTGCCGCAACAGCAATGGATTTGTTAAGTGCCATAAAACCGAAGGCAGTTTTATTTTTGGGAAAATGCGGCGGATTAAAAAAGAAAAATCAATTAGGCGATTTAATTTTACCAATAGCGGCTATACGCGGAGAAGGAACATCAAATGATTATTTTCCGCCCGAGGTACCCGCCCTGCCCGCTTTCGCTTTACAAAAAGCAATATCTTATACCATACGTTTAGCAAGCAGAGATTATTGGACCGGCACTGTTTTTACAACCAATCGCCGTGTATGGGAACATGATGATGAATTTAAGGAGTACCTGCGCAGATTACGTTGCATGGCTATTGATATGGAAACCGCCACTATTTTCAGTGTCGGTTTTCACAATGAAATTCCAACAGGTGCATTACTTTTAGTAAGCGACCAACCAATGGTTACAGAAGGAGTTAAAACAGAAAGCAGCGATAAAAAAGTAACGGAGAATTTTGTGGAGGCTCATTTGCAAATAGGAATTGATTCGCTGAAAGAATTGCAAAACACCGGCATTTCGGTAAAGCATTTGAAGTTTGATTAGTAAACTAATTATCCTGCCCCATTGTTATTTTAATCGAATTTTCCTGTGATGAAGAAATCAAATCTCCTTTTTTATTTATTAACACTGCTTCATTTTGGCTTCTCACAAAGCACTATCAAGGGCTCAATTAAAGATGTCAATACCGGGCAAACTGTTCCGTTTGCATCGGTTGGTGTTGCCGGAACATTTCACGGTGTATTAAGTGATCAGAATGGTAATTTTGAATTATCTTCTGATTATTTTACGGACAGAGACACTATCCGGATTTCTTCAATCGGTTATCACAATTTATCTGTTGAGGGAAGGGAACTAAAAAAGAATCCTGGCAAAATATTTTACCTGAAACCAATGGTGTATGATTTAGCGGAAATAAAAGTAAAACCAAAAAACCTTGGATATAAAACTTTGGGAATAAGTCGCTATAGTAAAAATGTTTGTACCGCTTTTATTGGCGAAAATGCCAACTGGAAAGGAGAACAAGCAGCTGTACGGACTAATAATAAAGATACTAATACTGTTTATATTGAAAGTTTTGGTTTCTATATTATAAAAAACGAGTATACCGATTCGTTGCAGTTCCGAATTATGTTGTACGAAGTGGATTTAAAAGGATATCCCGGTAAAACCTTCTTAAAAAAACCGATTCTGTTTAAAACCAATGTAAAAGAAGGCGAGGTGCAAATCGATTTAAAAGATTATTTCATCAACACAACCGGGGATTTTTTTATCAGCCTTGAATGCCTGGAAGAGAAAATAGAGCCCGGTAAATTTTGCTTTGCGGGTTCTATAAAAGTTCCTTCATTCGTCAAGACATCCGCATTCGGTAAATGGACAAGGGTTAAAGGAGGCGGAGGCGATTTTAATGTAAAAGTGAGTTATGTCAAATCAACTGAATAAAAATATTTATTTATTCTTCATGCCGATAAAACAAGACGAGAAAAATATTACTTCATTCAAAAAAAACCTTATTTGATTATTGGACAGGCTTATAGTACTTTTGTCTTATGCTAATAAAAGATATTCTTTCCGTCATTGAAGATTTCGCCCCTCCCGCCTTGCAGGAAAGCTATGATAACAGCGGCATACAATGCGGCGATGTAAATGAAAAAGCAAAAAGCGCTTTACTTTGCCTCGATGTAACAAAAGAAGTGTTGAATGAAGCCGTCAGAAAAGAATGCAATTTGATTATCGCGCATCATCCGCTCATTTTTTCTCCGATAAAAAAACTTACGGGCGATAATTACATTCAGCAAATTTTAATTTCTGCTATCAAAAGAAATATTTGCATTTACGCCTGTCATACCAACGCCGATAACGTGCGCATGGGTGTAAACAAAAAAATAGCTGCTAAATTAAGTTTGCAAAATGTAAAAATCCTGCAACAAAAAAAAGGCTTGCTTAAAAAATTAGTTACTTTTTGTCCTGCTAAACAAGCCGAAGAAGTTCGTAACGCCTTGTTTAAAGCCGGCTGCGGGGAAATAGGAAATTATACGAATTGCAGTTATAACTCGGAAGGAAAAGGAACTTTTAAAGCCAATGCAGATGCTAATCCCTTTGTAGGTAAAAAAAATGAATTGCATACTGAGCCCGAAATACGAATAGAAACCGTTTTCGAAACTTATAAAGAAAGCAAAGTTATAAAGGCATTGCACAAAGCGCATCCTTACGAGGTGGTGGCTTACGATATTTATTCACTTGATAACAAACATCCCGAAATCGGCTTGGGTATGATAGGCGAGCTTTCCAAATCTGTAGCGGAAAAAGAATTTCTGAATTCGCTAAAAGAAATATTTAATGCGGGCTGCATAAAGCATACCGAGTTGATGAACAAAAAAGTAAAAAGGGTGGCTCTCTGCGGGGGTTCAGGCAGTTTTTTGCTGAAAGATGCAATAGCCGCAAAAGCGGATGTTTTTATTACTGCCGATTTTAAGTATCATCAATTCTTTGATGCTGAAAATAAGCTGGTTATAGCTGATATAGGCCATTATGAAACTGAGCAATTTACCCCCGAAATATTTTATGAGGTTATTCGTAAAAAATTGCCTAAATTTGCAGCCCATTTATCAAAGCAAAACACTAACCCGGTAAATTATTTATAAAAATGGCCAAATCAACAATAAAAGAAAAAATTGACGCCTCTGTAGAAGGGAAATTACGTTCGTTGTTTGAACTTCAGCTTATCGACAGTAAAATTGATAAACTTCGCATCGTTCGCGGTGAATTACCACTGGAAGTGCAGGATTTAGAGGACACCGTTACCCAGTTAGAAACCCGTTTTGAAAACTACAGCAAAGAAACTCAGGATTTACAAAACCAGATTGCCGAAAAGCAACAGGCTGTAAAAGACCATAAATCAAATATTAAAAAATACGAAGCACAGCTTGGCAAGGTTAAGAATAACCGCGAGTATGATGCCATCACTAAAGAAGTTGAGTTCCAGAACCTGGAAATTCAATTGTGCGAAAAACGTATTAAAGAATTTAAAGCCTTAATCGCGCAAAAAGAAGAATTTCTTACAGGCGCTGAAACAGATTTAAAAGATAAAAAGAAAGATTTAAAAGCGAAGAAGTCTGAACTGGAAGAGATTGTTGAAGAAACTCAGAAAGAAGAAGAGGATTTAGCAAAAAAATCAGAAAAAAAATCAAAAGAAATTGAGAACCGTTTATTAGGTGCCTATAAACGCGTACGTGCCAACATGATTAACGGCTTAGCTGTTGTTCCGGTTGAGCGTGATGCTTGCGGCGGATGTTTCTCTAAAATTCCTCCACAACGCCAGTTAGATATTAAGACCCACAAAAAAGTTATTGTGTGCGAACACTGCGGGCGCATATTAGTTGACCCTAATTTGGTTAACGAAAACTAAAAATTGAGCCCCGCCAATAACGGGGCTTTTTTATTTTATGCTACAGATTTCGCAGATTCACACAGATTTTTTTCGCAGATTATTTTTTTCTTCTTTCATTTTAAAACTAAATCTGTGCTTCCAATCCGCATAAATTTGTGCAATCTGTGGCAAAGAAGCCTTTTAATGTGTTTACCATGAATTCTTTCGACTGGTTTAACTGGATCATCCTTCCTTT
>DATMMV010000144.1:0-10006 GCA_035569635.1 Bacteroidia bacterium
CATTTTCCGGAAACGTATAAAAACCTTATAAGTTGCGGCGTGTGGGAAGATTATACCATGGGATATGCTTCACAAATTGGTTTCAGAGCCGGAGTTTGTACGCCATTTAAATGGTACGACATGGATGCCGAGCAGGTAAGTCCGCTTACCGTATATCCATTCGCGATAATGGACGCTACTTTAAAATATTACATGAAGTTAAACCCTGAAACAGCTGTAGAAAAATGTGCCGGTATAATAAACGAAATTAAAAAAGTAAAAGGTACTTGTATTACCGTTTGGCATAACGAAACCATTAGTAACTGGCGGCAGTGGGAGGGATGGCAAAATGTGTATAGAGAGGTGGTGAAATTGGCAGTTTAAGTACAAAGCCGGGGAAGTTTTTAGCCCGAATCAATAGTAATAAATTGCGTTTCAATCATTCAAAAAATTACTATATTTGAAATGAAAAGATTTACAGCATGATTTACATTTTATCCGAACACTCATCCATTTTAAATCAATATATTGCCGAGATACGCGACCAACAAATTCAGCAGGACCGTATTCGTTTTCGCCGCAACATGGAACGAATTGGTGAAATTTTTGCTTATGAAATTTCGAAAACTCTTGCCTATAAAACAGTAACCACACAAACTGTATTGGGCGAGGCGGAAACAAAAGTATTGGCAGAACAACCTGTTGTGGCAACTATTTTACGTGCAGGGCTTCCTTTACATAATGGGTTGTTAAATATTTTTGACACCGCGCAAAATGCTTTTATATCTGCCTATCGCAGGCATCATAAGGATAATAGTTTTGATATTCATGTAGAATATCTTTCAACACCATTGCTGGATGATAAAACTTTAATTCTTTGCGACCCGATGCTTGCCACCGGCTCCTCAATGGTTCTTTCTTATAAAGCATTACTGGCAAAAGGCACTCCGAAGCATACACATATAGTTTCTGTTATTGCAAGTAAAGAAGGAGTTGATTATTTCCGCAAACACATGCCCGGCGAGAATTATACTTTATGGCTCGGGGCAATTGACGAGGAATTAACCGCGCACGCGTATATCGTTCCCGGTTTAGGAGATGCGGGCGATTTAGCCTACGGAGAAAAACTTTAAGGTATGAGCAGCGCTGAATGGGGACAAATAATCAGCGCCTTTATAGCTTGTGCCATTAAACCCGGGCTTGTAGGTTTGCCAACAACGGTTTTCATTTTTCATTTTTCATTTTTTAAAACTTTATTGGTTGCCGGAACAGCGGGTATATGCGGCTCGGTAGTTTTTGGCTTTTTAAGCGAAGAGATTTTGATTCTCTATGACCGGGCTATGAAGAAATTTTTTCCTAACCGAAAAAAGAAACGTTTTACCAGGATGAACCGTTTTATTATTAAAACTCAAAAATATTTTGGCTTAACAGGGATAGCTATTTTAACACCCTTAATTCTTTCTTTTCCTCTCGGAAGTTTCCTGGCTATCCGTTTTTTCGGCAACCGTAATAAAACCATCCTTTATTTAAGTGTTTCTTCTGTTATTTGGACTATTTTACTGTATTTCATATACAATGGCTTTTATGATAAATTGAAGGCTTTTTTTACTTAAAATGATACTGAATATATCCTCTAATCAGGTTGGCACTTTTACCGATCCCTCAACAAAACATACATTTCACAAGCAAAAGTGTACCATACAATAAAACTCTTTAACAAGATTGCTTTATGATTACTGTATTTCATATAATAGGCTTTTATGACAAACTAAAAACTTTTTTACTTATAAAGTTAAAAAGATTTAGATTTTTTGATATATTTGGAATAATATAAAGTCATCCCTTTTATGCCATTGTTTCAGAGACTAATTTTAGGTACATTTTTTTGTGGTTTATTTTTCCAATCTCTTAAGGCACAGAATTTTACTAAAGACTTCAGTCCCTCACGTAAACACAAACTCAACGAAAATTTAATTAATGAAATTAACACCAAGTACGACTCACTTGTAAAAAATACAGATTTTCCCGATCGAAAGGCTAAGAAGTATATTAAAGGAACAATTACCGAAAGTAAAAAAAGAATTAAGTCGCTTGATTCGGCGGATTTACTGATGTACACTGATACTATTACAAGGTATTTGCAGGTTATTACCGATAAAATCCAGAAAAGTAATGCCCTCATTCGCGATAAAAAACTAACCATTTTCACTTACCGTACGGATGTGCCTAATGCCTCTAACCGCGCGGCCGGTGTAATTTTTATTAATCTTGATTTAATTACAAAATTGCATAACGAAGCAGAAATGGCTTTTATAATCAGTCATGAAATAAGCCATGACGTAAAAGGGCATGTAATGGCCAGTTTATTAAAAGGTACGGAGCTTGAAGAAAACGAAGAATTCAGAAAAGAATTAAAGAAAATACTGAAGCAGGATTACGGACGGTTAAAAGCAGTAGAAACCTTGTTCTTTAAATATATGTCTAAATATACGGAGCACAGTCGTGGACATGAGTTACAGGCGGATTCATTGGGGCTTATTTTTTATGCCAGCGCCGGTTATCCTTCTGCTTCAGCAATAAAAACAATTCAAATTCTTGATTCGGTTGATACACCCGTTTATACGAATAAGATTGATTACATGAAGTTTTTTAATTTCCCTTCTTATGCTTTTAAAAAATCCTGGCTCGTAGCTGAAGAGGAAGAATCCATTGGAGGAAACGCAACTGCTTTCAAATTGCCCGATTCGTTAAAAACGCACCCCGATTGTAAAATACGCGCAGCTACACTTGAGAAAATGGTTCCGAATTTAAAATTTCAACCTGCCAACGGAAAAAAGGAAAGTTATGAATTTTATCGCCTTGATGCGGAATTTGAAATGATTGAATTCCTTCAGCAGGACTATGAACTGAGTACAGGTTTATATTCTACGCTGCAATTGCTTAATCTGTATCCCGATAATATTTATTTAAAGTGTAGTGTGGTAAACATACTATATGAATTAAAAAACTCCCAGTCAGAACATTATTTCTCGGCTGTAACGGATTTTCCCGATAAAAAATTCTGCGAAAGCTATAACCAGATGCTCGTGTTTTTGCATAATACAAATTCAGACGTTTTAAAAAACCTGGCTATAAATTATTTCAATGCTAATTTAAAGAACGCCAGCAGCAGCCCTTTTGCAGGGTATGTAGCAATTTTGCTGAAAAGTATTGACGTGCCACAGGAAGAGAAATTTAAATTAATTGCAGAATATAAAAGCAGATATAGTGACGCCTATTACATTAAAAAACTGGAAAGAAAATTTACACCTAAAAAGAAATAAATCTAAACTAAAAACAACCTGTATGAGTAAAAAAACAATCATCGCGGCATTTATTGCCTTGCTGTTGGGAACAGCTTTAAAAGCCCAGACTTATGATATAACGGGCATCAAGCGTATTAATCCCAACGACTTAAACGCCATTATTGAAAATAACGAAATAAAAGGATATTATGCTTTTTATTTCCTGGATAAAGAAGGTAAAAAACAAAACCTCTATAACCTTGCTATCCTCGATAACAACCTGAAACAAACGTATTCAGTTGAGATGAAAAAATCTGATAAACTGCGGTTACTTGAATCTTCTTATAACGGAGAAAGATTCTGCTTTACGTTTGTTGATGCAAGGGAGAAAGTTCTTGAATACATGGTTCTGGATAAAACCGGTAAAACGGTTGGTACCTATACACTGCAAATTTCTAAAACAGAGTTGGGCAGCTACGGGCAAGGAATGACAGAAGATGATAATTTCGCCGGCGGATTGGCCGCGATTAAAAACAAAGGCTTCCTTCGTATTGGTATGGAAAAGAAAGACGGGATGAAAGTGGAGTTTGAGATGATTGATAACAACGGAGTAAAAAAATGGGAAGCTAACTCAGGATTTGAAACTGACGGTAAATCATACGAAAGCGCAAATTTCCTTTATGCCGACGATAAAACTGCTGTAATGTCACTTACTACTCGTGGCCGTAAATTATCCACCAAAGGAATGGAAACTTACCTTTCTTTTTATAATATCGATAGTGGAAAAGAAATGTTTAAAGTAGATCAGAAAAATGATAAATACCAGATTTCTTGCCTTGGTGTTTCTTACGACGAATCGACCGCTACTTATTTCAGCTACGGACAATACTGGGCGCTTGCCGATAATATGTCTAAAGACGACAGTAAAGGAATGTACATTACAGAAATCGGCACTGACGGAAAAATTAAAAAAGAAAACTATTCTACCTGGACAGGCGATATCAATAATATTTTATTGACTAAGGCCAAAAAGAAATATGAAGACAATACCAAAACTTTTATTCATAAAGTTGTAAGAACTGCTGACGGAAAAGTTTTTGCGGTTGGAGAAATGTACCGTAAAGCAGTCAGCGGTTGGGGAGTTGCCAGCAAAATATTAAGTGGCGGCGGGGGCGGCGGTATGTCGGCCATGAAAATGATTCTTTATGATATGGTGGTATTTGAATTCGACCCTTCTTTTAAAATAAAGGATGTTACCGTAGTTGAAAAAGAAAAAACAAACCTGCAACTTCCCGAAGGTTGGGGTATGTTGGATGCAAACAGACTTTCTTTGATTATGAAAATGCTTGGGTGGTTCGACTATTCATACACGATCATTTCGTCCGACAGGAAACAATTTAATTCTGCCTATGTAAACTTTGACAGGGAAAAAGGCTCATCAAGTAATTACGTGGTTGGTAATATTGCTTATACAAAAGACCAAAAAGTGGTAAGTGATAAAATCAGATTGAAAGACGATCCTACACGTTTTTGGGTTATGCCTGCAAAACCGGGTTACGTAGTAATTTTTGAATATTTCAGAAAGAAGAAAACGGCCACTTTCCGAATGGAGAAATTGAATTTGTAAATGTGACATTATATAAAAAACAGAGAAGGGGCGAAAGCCCTTTTTTTATTTTCCTGCGCCAGTAAATGATGCGCTTTCCGTTATAAAAAACGATACAAAACAAAAACCCGAAAATTTCTTTCCGGGTTTTGTATTATGTATACTTCTCCTTTGGAGAAAGTGTCCGGAGGACGGATGAGGCTTTATTGTTCGTCTTTAGGCTCGTCTTTTTTCTTACGTGGCTGCTTCGGTTCTTTGGCCTTAGAAATGTTAACCAATATCTGGTCTTTGGCCTTATCGTAATCTATTTCTATGATATCACCTTCGCTGATCGGATTTTTAATGATTTCCTCGGCGAGCGGATCTTCCACATATTTCTGAATAGCGCGTTTTAGCGGGCGCGCTCCGTACTGAGGGTCGTAGCCTTTTTCCTCGATATAGTCCTTGGCGTTGTCTGTTAACTTAATCTGGTAACCGAGGCTGTTAATACGGCCGTACAGGCTCCTTAATTCAATATCAATGATTTTATGAATATCTTCTTTGCTGAGCGCATTAAACATCACCACATCATCAATACGATTTAAAAACTCGGGCGCAAAAGCTTTCTTCAAAGCGTTTTCAATAATGCCTTTTGTATTATCCAACACATTATCCGTTTTAGCGGCTGTACCGAATCCAACACCTTGCCCGAAATCTTTTAACTGACGTGCACCAATGTTAGAAGTCATAATGATAATCGTGTTCTTAAAATCAATCTTCCGTCCAAGGCTGTCGGTTAGCAAACCGTCATCAAGCACTTGTAACAACATGTTAAACACATCCGGATGCGCTTTTTCAATTTCATCCAACAACACAACAGCGTAGGGGCGACGGCGAACTTTTTCTGTAAGCTGGCCGCCTTCTTCATAACCAACATATCCGGGAGGCGCTCCGATTAAACGGGTAACGGCAAATTTTTCCATGTACTCACTCATGTCAATACGAATCAACGCATCGTCATTGTCAAATAAATATTTGGAAAGTATTTTTGCCAATTGTGTTTTACCAACACCTGTCGGGCCTAAGAAAATAAATGAACCGATTGGTTTATTAGGGTCTTTTAATCCGGCACGGTTACGCTGAATAGCTTTCACTACTTTTTTCACCGCTTCGTCCTGGCCGATTACTTTTCCTTTGAGTTCTTCTCCCATATTAACCAGTTTACCGGTTTCGCTTTGCGATACACGTTGAACGGGAACACCGGTCATCATTGCAACAACTTCAGCAACGTTTTCATCACTTACGGTTACGCGGTTGTTTTTAGTTTCTTCTTCCCAAGCTTTTTTCGCTGTTTCAAGCTGCGCGAGTAATTGCTTTTCCACGTCGCGCAGTTTAGCTGCCTCTTCGTATTTCTGGTTGCGCACCACCTGGTTTTTCTGGTCTTTTATATCTTCAATTTTTTGTTCAATCTCCAATATGTTTTTAGGTACATTTATATTGGTAATATGTACACGGGAACCTGCCTCATCCAACGCGTCAATTGCTTTATCTGGTAAGTGACGATCGGTTATATAACGTTGAGTCAAAGTAACACAGGCTTTCAATGCCTCGGGTGTGTACGTTACGTTATGGTGGTCCTCGTATTTAGATTTAATGTTTATTAAAATCTGTAAAGTCTCTTCGGCAGTAGCGGGTTCAACCAATACTTTCTGAAAGCGGCGCTCTAAAGCTCCGTCTTTCTCTATGTACTGACGGTACTCATCTAAAGTTGTTGCGCCGATACATTGTATTTCCCCACGGGCCAAAGCAGGTTTAAACATATTGCTCGCGTCTAAAGAACCGCTTGCACCGCCGGCACCAATGATGGTATGAATTTCATCAATGAAAAGAATCACGTCGGGGGATTTTTCCAATTCGTTCATCACTGCTTTCATGCGCTCTTCGAACTGCCCGCGGTATTTTGTACCTGCAACTAAAGAAGCTAAATCAAGAGTAACAACTCGTTTGTTAAACAATACGCGTGATACTTTGCGTTGAATAATTCGCAATGCTAACCCTTCTGCAATGGCAGATTTACCAACACCGGGTTCTCCAATGAGAATCGGGTTGTTCTTTTTTCTGCGGGATAAAATTTGCGACACACGTTCAATTTCTTTTTCCCTTCCTACAATCGGGTCCAGCTTGCCGTCCTCGGCCATTTTGGTTAAATCCCTTCCGAAATTATCGAGCACGGGCGTTTTGCTTTTGCTCTCACCTTGCTTCTTCTGTTGGCCTCCGCCGCCGCCTTGCGCGCCAAAGTTACCTGCATCCGTATCGTCGTCGTCGTCAGAAGGAGTTGCGCCTTCAATTTTACCCGGGTTTTTCAATATCTCTTCTAATTCCGCTTTACAGGCATCGTAATCAACTCCGAAACGCATCAGTGATTTAGTAGCTACATTATCATTATCTTTCAAAATACAAAGCAATAAATGCTCTGTACCTATCTCGGCCGACTTGAATGCCTTTGCTTCCAGGTAAGTCAGTTTAAGGGCTCTTTCCGCCTGTTTTAAGAGGGGAATATTGGCCAGGTTACTCACTTTGCGGGTAGGAACCGAAATTGATTGTTCAATATTCTTCCTTAAATCCCCTGTATTTACATGCATGTTTTTAAGCAGTTTAATGCCTAATCCGTCTCCGTCACGTATCATGCCCAGCATTAAATGCTCAAGCCCTATATAATCGTGCCCCAAACGCAATGCCTCTTCCCGACTGTGATTAATCACTTCTTTTACACGGGGCGAAAATTTTGCTTCCATAATTGTTAGTTTAAAATATACCGTTCTACTAAGTTACATAAATTATACCAAATCAAAAGTACTTTTCAAAAGTATGATTTTACCGCCCTGAAATAGTATTTTTCAACATAAAAAATGTTAATAAGTAAACCGCCCGAATTGCCTGATTTTTCGGTACTTTCGGGTGCTTTTGAAGGGCAGTTTTTGAGTTAGATATTGGTTGATTTTTCAATTAATTTTTCCATGACAAAACTGCAAAAAACCTGCCATTTAAAACAACAAAATTACCAACTCTGAAAATTAGTAAATCTATAACTCAATAATTCAATAAAGCCCCTATGTCCGGAGAAAAAATTATCCCCATTAACATTGAAGACGAAATGAAAACAGCTTACATCGATTATTCGATGTCGGTAATTGTATCACGTGCTTTACCCGATGTGCGCGACGGATTGAAGCCTGTTCACCGCCGTGTATTGTACGGAATGCTGGAATTGGGAGTATTACACAATCGCCCTTATAAAAAATCAGCCCGTATTGTGGGGGAGGTGTTAGGTAAGTATCACCCGCACGGAGATGCTTCCGTATACGATACCATGGTTCGTATGGCACAGGATTGGAGTTTGCGCTATCCTTTGGTTGACGGACAGGGTAATTACGGTTCTATGGACGGAGATCCCCCTGCGGCAATGCGTTATACCGAGGCAAGGCTTCGTAAAATTGCTGAGGAGTTATTGGCAGATATTGAAAAAGATACAGTTGATTTCAAACCAAACTTCGATGACTCATTAACTGAACCTACAGTAATGCCCTCTAAAATTCCGAATTTGCTGGTAAACGGCGCTTCGGGAATTGCCGTAGGCATGGCAACAAATATGGCTCCGCATAACCTGTCGGAAATTGTGGATGCCTGTTGTGCTTATGTTGACAATAAAGAAATTGATGTAAAAGGCCTGATGGCATTTGTAAAAGCTCCCGACTTTCCGACCGGTGGAATTATTTACGGATTTGAAGGAGTGCGTGAAGCTTTAGAAACAGGAAGAGGAAGAATTGTACTGCGCGGGAAAGCAGTTATTGAACAACACAAGGACCGTGAGCGAATCGTGGTAAATGAAATTCCTTACCAGCTTAACAAAGCTGAAATGATTAAACGTCAGTGGGAACTATGCGAAGAAAAAAAGATTGAGGGCATCAGCGAGATTCGCGATGAAAGCGACCGCGACGGAATGCGTATTGTATACGAGCTGAAACGCGACGCGATTTCGAATGTTGTATTAAACAATTTGTATAAGTATTCGCCTTTACAAACTTCATTCTCAGTAAATAACATCGCGCTTGTCGGGGGCCGCCCAATGATGTTGAATCTGAAAGATCAGGTTCATCATTTTGTAGAGTTCAGGCATGAAGTGGTTATTCGCCGTACCAAATACGATTTAACGCAGGCCGAAAAACGTGCACATATTTTAGCCGGATTAATCGTTGCAATTAATAATATCGACGCGGTGATTAAAATTATCCGCGACAGCGAATCACCGGACACTGCACGTACGGATTTAATGAGCCAGTTCTCATTATCAGAAGTACAGGCACGCGCTATTTTAGATATGCGTTTACGCGCACTTACCGGGCTTGAGATTGACAAACTGCTTGCTGAATATGAAGAGTTGATGAAGCATATCGATTTCCTGAAAAATATTTTAGCAGACGAAGTGTTGCGCTTTAAAATTATTAAAGACGAATTACTTGAGATAAAAGAAAAATACGGCGACGCCCGTAAAACAGAAATTGTTTACAGCGGAGATGATATCCGTATGGAAGATATGATTGCGCAGGAAGATGTGGTGGTAACCATTTCTCATCTTGGATATATTAAACGAACTTCGCTTAACGAATACAAAGCGCAGAACAGGGGAGGGCGCGGTTCCCGCGGATCATCCACGCGCGATGAAGATTTTATTGAGCATATGTTTATTGCAAACACACACGCTTACTTATTGTTGTTTACAAAACAAGGCCGTTGTTTCTGGCTTAAAACTTATGAGATTCCGGAAGGAAACAAAACAAGCAAAGGCCGCGCGATACAAAATATCATAAGCATTCCGCCTGATGATAAAGTGATGGCATATATCAATGTAAAAACATTGGAGGAAGAAGAATACATCAATAATAACTTTATTGTGTTGTGTACTAAAGAAGGTGTCATCAAGAAAACTACAATTGAAGCATATTCTCGTCCGCGTGCAAACGGAATTAACGCAATTACAATCCGCGAAGGCGATGAATTATTGGAAGCCGCATTAACAAACGGAACCAATGAAATCATGCTCGCAACCAAACTCGGAAAAGTTTGCCGGTTTAACGAAATGAAAGTTCGCCCGATGGGA
>DATMMV010000145.1:0-10680 GCA_035569635.1 Bacteroidia bacterium
CATATAAAAAACAAGTAAATTAGTTGTAAACCAATTAATTACAACACTATTCTTGTTTATCGTTGTTAATAGTTAGTACTCGTTATTTTGTATGTTTTTGTACCTTTGTTGTACCTCGAAGGGTCTAAAAGGAAATTTGTACCTCGAAGTTCTTAAAGAGGCGGAATGATTGCACTTAAATACACTTAATTACATCTATTGCTATTTAAAGCTACTTAATGAGTTCTAATTTCGAGATACAGCGTATTTGCAAATTTTGTGGGAGAGATTTCATTGCAAGAACAACCGTTACCCGGTGTTGCTCTAAGAATTGCACGAACAAATATTATAAGTCACGACAGCGTGCGGCTAAGATCGAAGCAAGTAATAAAGAAACGTTGATCATAAAAGCAAAACCGCTTTCCGAACTGCAAGCAAAGGAATTTTTAACGGTGAAAGAAGTCGCTTCCTTATTGAATTGTTCAGTACGAACAGCGTACAACCTTATAGATAATAAGAGGATCAAAGCGGTAAACATCAGTGAACGTAAAACATTGGTTAAGCGCTCTGAGATTGATAAACTATTTTCTTAAACAAATAACATGGCAATTAAAGTAAAACTGCGACAGAAGAAAATTTCCGGCAACAGGCAAAGCCTGTATCTCGATTTCTACCCTCCAATACCTCATCCACAAACCGGAGAGCCGACCCGTAGAGAATTTTTAGGAATGTATGTCAACACAAAAACGAGTAATCCTATAGAAAAGAATAGTAATCGTGAAACTATTCAGATCGCTGAACAGATCCGCCAAAAGCGGGAGAACACTTTGAATAAACCAGAAATCTATTCAGGGTATGAAAAAGAACAACTTAAAATAAAGGAGCGTAGTGAACAGAATTTTGTCGCATACTTCATTGAGCTTGCTAATCAACGCAAATCGTCTAACCATGATAATTGGATGGCAGCATCTGGCTATCTGGTAAGGTTTACAGGAGGGAATCTTAGATTCGCTGACCTCAACGTAGAATTTTGCAATAAGTTCCGTCAGTACCTTCTAACGACTAAAAGCAAAAAGAGTGATAAGGTCAAGCTGGCACAAAATTCTGCCGTCGCATATTTTAATAAACTCAAAGCGGCTATGAGGCAAGCATACAAGGATGGCTATCTGCCAATTGATCTTAACGCTCGGATTGAGTCAATTAAAACTACAGAGACTCACAGGAACTTTCTTACAATTGAAGAGTTAAATGCTCTTGTGAGAACGGATTGTAATGATATATTAATGAAACGGGCGGCACTTTTTTCAGCACTTACCGGGCTGAGGTTTTCCGACATTCAAAAATTGACTTGGAAGGAATTAGAATTTATTAAAGGCCAGGGCTATTTCATTAAGTTCAGACAGAAAAAAACAAATGGCGTGGAGATGCTGCCAATTTCTAAGCAAGCGTTTCAACTTTTGGAAGAGCGTGGCAAACCAAACGAAATAGTTTTCGATGGCCTTACATACTCCGCCTACATGAATAAACATTTGTATCAATGGCTTGGCGCTGCCGGTATAACAAAGGAAATTACCTTCCATTGCTTCCGTCATACGTTTGCTACAATTCAATTGAGTAAAGGAACTGATATTTATACAGTGAGTAAGATGCTTGGTCATAAGGATCTCAAAACGACACAGATTTATGCGAAGGTGATGGATAAGAATAAAAGGAAAGCGGCAGATAAAATTAAACTTGAATTTTAAAAAAGACTATTATGCATCAGCGGGTTCCAGTAAATAAAGCCTTCAAAGAACATTTTTTGCAATTAGTTGCTTTAGCAAAGAGTAAAGCCAACAGTAAATATGCGGATTTAGAAAAAAAATTAAAACCTCTTGATCATTTTAATCAATTAAGAACCCTTTTGGAGGAAGTTAAGTTTGTTGATAAGGAAGTTGAGAATAGCGATTATCCTTTTTATATAGAAAATCACTCATCGGAGTATGGACTTCAGGATCAATTTACAAATAGAACGGTTTTACTTAATAAGGATGAATCAGAACCATTTTTAGAAGCAGTATCGCTTGGATCTTATCGATGGCTTCTCGTTCAAAAGGAGCAGGAGCTTGAAAAGGGAATACCAGCTTATTCGTATGATGATTTTATGTCGGGAAAAATAGATCCATATTTTTCGTCCTTAGAAAACCAACATAATATATCGAAGCAAGATTATTATAAAATTCGAATCTGGCAGTCTGAAGAATTTGTGAAGATTGTAACTTACGAATCACTCATGTTGATTAAGAGTATTCAAGGGCATTGTAAAAAATTGCAAGCTCCAATTGATTTTATTATATCCGAAAGACAAAAATTTGAAATACTTGAAAATGGGGTTGAAGACATAGAAGGGTTAAAAGAAAATTTGAAAAAACTTTTTATTTTTCAAAACCAAAAGTTTCCTAAGTATAACGATGACATTTTGTGGGAATGCTATCAAGCTTATTTATCCAACAGCCTAAGTTTCAAATATATTTTTCCTCAATACCTTAATCCTCTCATAAAGGAGGTTGAGAAAAGGACAACGCATCTGTTTAGCAATGAGGTCACATTGTTCTTTACTATTAACAAAATCAGTGAATGGTTTGAATTTGTGGCTGATGGTCAGGCTATACAAACAAAGGTTCGAGCCGTTGATTGGGATAAAGAGTTTGAGTATTTAGAGTTAAACGCTACGAGTAAAGCTGCGGATTTAATAAACGAACTAAATGAATATGTAGAGCGGGATGATATTTCGGAGGAGGAAGTTAAACGATATCTAATCGAGAAACTTGATTCTTATCGTGAGCAATTTAATCGTTTTGAGGCAAAGTATATTTTTGCTTTTACAAAAGAGGAGGAACGAGACCGATTAAAGAGAACTTTTTTGACAAATTCTTTTTTTGGTAATGCTTTAATCGAGCAATCCAAACTTATTACCGAGGCAATTATTATACATGAAGTTTCCTGGGAGATAGTGAAAATTTATGCGACCATTTTTGATACCATTAAGTTGGACTTTCCAGGTAGGAATGATGTGCATTCGCAAGTAATGGATTTGTTGAATCAAATGGTGTTAGATAAAAATCTTTATAATAAGATGTGTCAATCATTGGATGACTTCATGCAGCATTTCCATAATTATTATCTGCCAATAGAGATTCATTTTCAAAACCAACGAGTAAATTTTTCAGAACTTTTTTATGAGTCTTTAAATCTTTTGACAGAACATATTAATAATGCTCAACCCAACCATAAGATATTATATCTTCAAGAAAAGCTGCGTGATTTAAAAAAGACTGAAATTCAATTTGCGAGATATGAGAATGAAACTTGGTTTGAAAAGCGAGAATTTAAATTTTTCGACTTATTTAAGCAGTTTGTTCAGATCGAGACAGATTTTATTAGCGGGACTAAAGAACTCAATTTGGAGACAGTTTTTCGTTTTAACGAAACTTCAGGGCAATTGGGAGGTGGAACACTTCCATTGTTAGAATCTGGTCGTAGCTTTCTTAAATTCAAACCTGAAATTTTTCCAACAGTTTTTGGCATCTTAAAGGATTTTTTTAGAGAAGGCCAGCAGTCTGATCTACGGATCGTATTGGAGACTGGTAAAAATTCTTCTGAGCCGTTAGTGTTTCTTGATAATGGAAATCGATTGGCTAACGCTTTCAAACAATTAAAGGAAGCGGATTTGATTACGGGTTGTGATAAGCAGGAGCTTCAGGATTTTATTACGAGCAATTTTAAATTTCTATACCGCAAGCAAGTAAAAACCTTCTCCGCAGATTATATTGAAAAATGTATTTCCCGCAATTATTATCCATGCAAAAGACCGCTTTTTGAAGTAGTAAATGGTGAAATAAGAACAAACAGATAGAAATCTTGTGCGGTTACAGGGATAAGATTTAAAACAGCATTGTAACCGCAGTAAGGATCGCACTATTATTGCGTCAGGTTTAACAATTAAAACTTGACGTAATGGACATCACATTTGAAAAACTTCCTGAGGCAGTTAGCCAGTTGCATGGAAAGCTGGAAAACATCGAACGGTTGTTACTTAATAATAGTAGCGAACCTCAACACGATCTCGATGAACTATTAACTGTTCAGGATGCCGCTAAATTCCTTACCCTATCTGTTCCCACCGTTTACAGCTTGATCTCTAAAGGCGAACTGCCGGTAATGAAACGCTCTAAGCGCTGTTACTTTTCTAAACTGGAACTGCTGGCCTACCTAAAGGCGGGTAGGAAGAAAACAAATAAAGAAACAGCCAAAGAAGCTGAGGGTTATCTTAAAAAGAAAGGAAACCAATGAAGCCGGAGATCATTGAAAAGGAATTTGCGCAGGCGGTCGACTTGACCGAACAAGATGGTTTAGCCCCATTTGAGTACTTACGAATTACAGATCGGACGCAGGTCAAGCAACCCGTTCCGGTCATCACTATTAATGACGAGATCATTAGTACGGCGGATAATATTACCACGATTTCCGGCGCTTCAAAAAGCGGTAAAAGCGCTTTCACGGGTATCCTCATAGCTGGGGCGATCAGCAGGGACGGTATTATTGATGGGCTTGACGGGGTAAGGGTGGAACCTAACGGTGAAGGAAAAGCGGTTCTGCACTTTGATACGGAACAAGCCGCCCACAAGCACCAAAGAACCCTTAGATCCATTATTGCCCGAACCGGGTTAGATCATTGCCCTGAATATCTTCTTTCCTATAATATACGCCAATTAGATGTAAATGAATGTGCGCATGTAACCAGAAAGATCTGTAAGGCCGCAAAGGATAAGTTCAATGGCATACATCTCGTAGTGATTGACGGTATTGCTGATTATATCCGGGACGTTAACGAGCCGAATCAGTCCAATGCTATCATTAAATTCATAGAAGAGCTGGCAATCGAATTTAATTGCCCCGTAATCATTATCGTCCATACCAACCCGGGTAGCGATAAAGAGCGAGGGCACCTGGGTAGCCAATGTCAGAGAAAAAGTGAAAGCGTACTTCACGTCAAGACCGAGGGCGAGGTATCGTTTGTTGAGCCTAAACTTTTACGGATGGCAGGTAAGGGTAACATCCCGACAATACAGTTTGCATACGATAGAGAAAAAGGATACCACGTTTATTGTGGACTGAGAAAACATGATGAAGACAAGGACAAGCGCCGGATCGAACAGGTCAGAATTATTTGTGATGAGGTTTTTGGTGGACAGGCAGCGTTCCAGTATAAGGATGCGCTGGAAGCAATTATGCGGGTAACCGGTAAAGCAATTGCGACCGCCAAGGGTTTATTTACAGATATGAAAGTTCACGAAATGATCCACAAGCATGAAGATGAAAGATGGAGAAATCAGAAGCCACAAACCGAGGTATAATGCGACTTTATACCGGTATAATTTATACCACCTATACCAGTACAAAGGTACAATCCGCCTATACCCGCTATACTACTATACCAGTTAAAAGATGAATAATTCAAATCATACATTTGACAAGAACAGGCATCGGGTAAAATATTGCCCCTGTGGTAAGAGCAACAGGGATGGTAAATTTGCGCCGATAAAAGGCTGTAACGATAAAGGCTATTGCCATTCGTGCGGTAAAACTTTCCCTGCCTCAGTCTTTGAGCGAAACACTCCGTCCTACCATTTTGTTAAGGAGAAAAAACAAGTGGAAAAACCGATCGACTTCTTAACCTCCGAAGTATTTTTGCAATACCTTCAGGGAAATGGCCACCTCAACGAATTTAATTACTTTTTACGGTGGTTAATACGATCTGAGCGAGGTACTTATGCTTTTTCGATTGAAATCGTTCATAAGTTAATTTTAGACTATTGCATTACAAATTCCAAAATATATCCTGGAAGCACTCTGTTTCCGTACATTGATATTGCGTATCGTGTACGTGATATTAAATTAATGGACTATGATGAATACACTGGCAAGCGAAAAAGGGAGGGCGGTAAGTGTTTTTATATTGTCAGCAAGTTTATTAAAAAGGAAAACCTCAACACCTCCAGATGTTTTTTTGGCGAACACCTACTAAATCGGAACAATAAACCTGTTAAAATATTTGAAAGCGAGGCAACAGCTATCTATGCCGCTGCTTTTTTTCCCGATAGCGTATGCTTGGCGACTGGAGGTAAACATGGTTGTAAATGGATAAATGAATCCATTGTTGAGGTTTTACGAGGTAGGGAGGTGACTTTATATCCCGACCTTGATGCTTATAAGGAATGGCAACAAATAACTAAAGTTTTATCCTCCTTTGGAATAAAGGCAACAGTATCTAATGTACTTCATAATGCGGCTTTAATTTTTTCTCAAAAAAATGACTTACATTATAATGACCTTGTAGCTCAGAAGTATGACCTCCGCGACGTTTTAAAGTACAGAAATATCACTCCAATCGATATATCCAATAAAAAAATCATATCATGAAAAAAATAACAAAAGGTTTACAAAAGTTTACAGATTTTGAGAACATTAAAACGAAGGAGGATTTTATTAAGTTCAAAAAGGAAAACCCCGACCGTATGGATATACTATATGAGTTTATTACGAAAAGATTAAATGAAGTTGCCAATGCCTCGGAAAAAAAGGAAGGGGAGCTTGATAAGTACTTTAATAGAGCGATTAGATTTACGGAAGTAAATGGTAATGAAGAGATGGGTGGAATTATTAAACGGGAGCGATGGTACATAAATGAGAGTAAAATAAATGTTTTTGTAAATAATTATTTAGCAAAAAATAGATTTGTACCTTCTACTGCCGATATAGCAAGGGACACAGGTTTAAGCCGTGTAACAATACAAAAGCATTTAAAGGAAAGAAAAGATACGGAGTACTATAAGGAACAGAAAGAAACTTTGAGTGGATTAACCAATTCTGTTTTGTGCCAACTTTACAAAATAGGAATAGAGGATAGTAATGTAAAAGCCCTAAAGGTATTCGTAGATTATTTTAAAGAGGAGAACTCGATAGCGGAGACTAAGATTGGCACGCAGAATAATTATATTCAAATTAACAACACTTTGCTTACTGAAGAGATGGTGAAAAAGTTTTCACCGTTACAGTTAAAACAAATAGAAGAAATTATTTCTACCAAAAGCATTATCTAAATATTTTCCAAAATACTATACCCGTTGAACTATTAATGTGTTATCATTACTTTATCAGTGACCAATCCCTCAGCTGTTTTAATGCTTATTAAATAAAGCCCATTACTTAAACCAAAAACGTTAATTTGAGTTTTGAAATTAAATTTTTCATTCCTTATTTCATTACCTAACAGGTCAAACATTCTCATCTCGGCATTTGGATATTTACACTCTATGGTTACGGCCTCAGTTGCCGGGTTTGGATAAACTTTTATAGTATTTGATTTATCAGAATTATAATTGATCCCAACAGCATTTATTGTGTTAATTGTAGTATTAGTTAATATCGGGGTATTGTAATCAAAATAAATATCAGCCCTGTTTTTTATCTGTGTTCCCAAAGTCAAATACTTTTTTTGTTTAATTGTGTATGTAATAAATCCGCTGCTATTGGCTGAATCCCATGCAGCCGGTTGTAAATGACAATACCGAAAATCAAATTTAATTACTGATGCTGAAAGAAAACTAATTGTTGGTTTCACATTATACATTCCACCCGTATAACTTCCAATCACTTTAAGTGAAAAAACATCCAGATTTGAGTTTATAGTATCAATAATACTTACAAAATTTGTTGGATAAGAACCTGTGTTTTGAAAATGAATTGAATATGTAAGTATTGAATCATTTGTACTTATGTCTCCATTAATACCCACACCTGCCGGATTAACTGATTTTGCATTGGGATCGTAAGAACCGGTTACACGATAGTGTAAGGTATCATAATTATTATTTGGTGTAATATCACCTGCAACAGGGTTTGCAACTGCGTAACTGGTTAATGGAGTGAAAAGGGCGGTACTCGTCGGAGCTTGCAAGGTAACATAACCTGAATACCATGTCATCGGCGCAAGGTTAGCAAAGCTGAACGTAAATGTTTGTGTTCCCGAATTATAAAAAGTAGAACTTCCCGTATTTATAACGTTCAACAAAGCATCATGTTTCAAAGTTGCCGTTCCTGTCATTGTAGAAGTCCCTCTGTTGAATACGGTTACCCATTGATTAAAAGTAAAGCCCGGCCTGCAAGAATCTGTTTCGATATATATTTCCAAATCATTTTGTAAAGGAATCGGTTGGTCGTAAAAATCATTATTTAAATACGTGTTTCCTACAACCAAATTTAAGGTTATGGGAGAAGCCGGACATATCTGTGTCCATTTGCTAAGGGTAGTCTGTGAAATAGTATAAGTACCTGAAGGGTTAAGTACTGGTGGAATATAGTATTTTCCATACCAATCAGAATAATACAAAGTGCCATTATTCAATTGGATAATTTGCTGGGGCAGGCCGCTTTCATTTCCATCCAAAAAGCAATTAGCATTCATATCATTTATTACCATGCCCGAAATTTTAGCAATACAACTATTGGGGTTACGAACGGAGTCTGCTGCCCAACCTGTGCAACCGTTTACGTCTGTTACAGTAACATAATAAAAACCCGCGCTTAAATTAGAAAGATTTGCTGTTGTTTGTCCGTTTGACCATTGATAAGTATATGGCGGAGTCCCTCCACTCATATTTGTAGTAATGGCGCCACCGGTGTTGCTGCAATTTGTATTTGTAACCGTAAGACTCGGATAAACAGATGAAATACTCCAAATCTGTTTAATAAATTTCTCATGGCAACCTGCCGCATCCGTTACCGTTACCGTATACATTCCGGGAGATAGATTATAAGCAGAATCTACTGTGGAACCCGTACTCCAAGAGTATGTATAAGGTGGCATTCCTCCTGAATTACTTAATAATATTGTGCCGTTACTTTGTCCGCATGTCGCGTTATTTATAGTTGCTACGCTTTGTATACTGTGTGGTGTAAGAGAATCCTGAACATAAGCATATCCTGTCTGAACACAACCATTAGCATCTGTTACGGTAACCATTGTCCAGCTTGGCAAATTAACACTTGCCGATAAACCCGTTGCCGTTTGGTTTGTTTGTATTGGGGCCGTGTTCCACAAATAAGTAAAGGGCCCTGTTCCTCCGGTTGGGAATGCCGTTGCAGTGGCATTAGATGTACAAGTGTCAGGGGTTGTGTGAACATTTATATAGTAACCGGAAGAGGCCATAACTTTAATCGGTACTGTATCCGTACAACCGTTATTGTCCATAACGGTACAAGTATAGTTTCCAAGTGCTATATTATTAAAGGTGCAAGAAGTGGCAGAGGTTGTTTGTGTACCTACAGAAGACAAAGAATATGTGTATGGCGGACTTGAACCATTTACATTAATGGTTGAATTGGCTAAATAACTTGGGCAATTAGCATTTATTAAGATGCCTTTAGTTGGCAATTGACTTGTTGCAAGAGTATCATTCAGAAAATATACTGTTCCCGGCATATAAATGGAATCGCGGGCTGTTAAACTATTAATATCTGTTACAGTTAGAAAATAATAACCTCTTGAAGCATTGGAAATACTGTTTGTTGTTGAAACCGTTGTATATCCATTAAAGGGGTAATATAAGTACTGATCCCATTTATAAGTATATGGTCCAACGCCTCCTGAAACAATGGCTGTTGCCGAACCATTATGATTACACGGTTGTGCAACATTGGTAAACGTTATACTTATTTGGGCGGTAGTTGTAAGTATACTCAGGTATAAAATAATAAACCATAGATTTTTTTTCATATACCGATAGTTAAATTTATTTTACTTAATGCTGTATGATGATTTTTTTAGAAATAAAGCCATCTCTCGTTCTAATCCCGACAAAATAAATCCCTTCACTTAAATTGCTTACATCAATCTTTGTTTCTTTAACCGACTTTACTTTTAGTATTTCGTTTCCAATAATATCACACAGAGTTATTTCTGCTTTCAATTGTCTACTTTCAATCGTTATAAAATCGTTAACTGGATTAGGATAAATTTTTATTCCATACTCATTAATAAAATTTCCTATCCCAACCTCACAATTAACAACAACCCTTATCGTATCAGTTGTAATTGTACCGCACAAATTCTGTGTTACAACGTAAGTTGCGCTTGTGTCGGACTTTAGCCAAATACCAGCACCAACACCAACCTGTGTGTGTGTGGTTATTTCAGTCCAAATATTATCTAAACCTATTTCTTTAGGGCGACCGATATACACACTATCGTATTTACACACACTTGTATCTTTACCTGCAACAGCCGGTAAATCCGTTGGAATAATAGATATATCATCAAATAAATAATAAGAATCTGCGTAAGGGCCTGAACTATTCGGGTAAAGCTGAGTATTTGTTTGTACAGAATCATTAAAATTTCCCAATGTGAGGTATACTTCGTTACCGGTTGCTGTATAAGTTGTTCTGTATTGATGCCAGTTTAATGTGTCATTTAAAAATTGCCCAGGCGGTGTTGTAATTTGAGGATTATATTGTGTAAAGGTGGAAGTTGTTGTCAGGTTTATTCCATTTAAGGAAAAATAAATACCTAATTTATCTATTGCATATCTGGTACTGTTGCCTTCATTATACCAAAAAGAAACGCAATACGTCTTTCCAGAAGTAAGTGTATTCATTAAT
>DATMMV010000146.1:0-40267 GCA_035569635.1 Bacteroidia bacterium
TGAAGTATTTTAAGTAGTTTAAACCTTAAAATTATTCCTTAATAAAAAAAATACAAAATTTTTAACATTGCTGATAAATTCAAAAGAAATTTTGAAAACTAAATAAGAGATAATTGATGAAGAGTGAATTATGCTTTGAAATAATTAATTCAGTAAGCGACAGCCGCAAATAAGATCGCAATGCCGTATAATAAGCCTGAGCCATTGAGAATCTAACGATGTGCCCAACTGTTTGACTATAACAGATTTATTTTGTCTCATAAAATAATTTTAAGGGTTAAGTAATTTAAAAAGTTCTTTTAAATTCGGAGAGAGGATGATCTCTGTCCGCCGGTTTTTTGCTTTTCCTTCTGTTGTATTATTATCGTCAACGGGGAAAAATTCACTTCTACCGGAAGCAATTAATCGGTGAGGATCTACTTTATAATCGTTACTTAGAATTCGTACAATGGAAATGGCTCTTGCCGTGCTGAGCGACCAATTATCCTCAAATTTCCCGGTTATGGGCACATTATCGGTATGGCCTTCTATCAGAACACTTATATCTCCCGTATTATTAAGTACTTCCGCCAAAGTTCTCAAAGCGTCTTTTCCTTTCGGATCCACTACGGCACTTCCTGATTTAAAAAGAAGTTTTTCCTGAAGTGAAACATATAATTTTCCATCTTTAACTGAAACACTCAACTCGTCAGGTTTAAAATTTACAAGTGCGTCGGCAACTGTTTTTTTAAGTTTAGCAAGCACGTCTTTTTGCGATTGAATCAGCGCTTGTAAGTTTCTCAACCTTTTTTCCTGATCGGCAATTGTCATATTTGAATTAACCAGGGCATTTTGAGAGCTGTCGGAAAGATTCTTAAGATGCAATGAGATATTATTTTTTTCCTTTTCCAATTCAGCAACGCGGGCATTACAGGTATTTAATCGGGTATGAACAGACGTACTGTCATTTTGAAGGACAGCAACTCTATGTTGTTCATTGCGGAATTTCTTTTTTGAGACGCAGCTGAACAATAACGCCATACTTACTAATAAGGTAAAGTATTTTTTTATCATAGCTTTAACGGTAGTTACTTGCAAACATAATTCTCTATCTGTAATATTTGTTTCCTTTTCGGTAAAAGCGGTTTTTTGTTAGCCGGGGTTAAAAAAAAGATATTGTTGTTACAGCTATTATAAACAGGTATTTACCGAATTGTAAAAATTGCAGAATAAAGTGTTTGTAAATTTGAGCAGCATTTAAAATTAAAATACAATGGAAACGATACTTGTACCCACCGACTTTTCTGAATCTGCCAATAACGCAGTAAATTATGCTGTATGTTTAGCTGATTTTTTTGATGCTAAATTAGTTTTGGTAAACGCAACTCCTGTATTATTGCCGAGTTATGATTCTACCCTTCCGGTAGAAACAATGATAGATATGCAAAAGAAAGCTGAAGAAAATTTACAAAACCTGAAAAATGAATTATTGGCCAAACCGCACAGAAAACTTACCATTGAATGCTATACAGCAGCCGGATACGTTTTTGATGTTATTGAAAGCGCGGAGAAAAAATATAATGCTGATCTGATAGTTATGGGTATTGTGGGCGAAGCCGGAAAAATCAAGGAGCATGTTATAGGAAGTACATCTGTAAAAGTTGCAAGAAATGCCCGACTTCCGGTATTTATCATTCCTGAAAAAGTTACCTATCGCCGTATCCGTAAAATCTCTTTTGCCTGTGATATGGATCAAACTGAAGAATCCACATTACTATATGTCGTAAAGTATTTTAATAAACTTTTTGATGCAGAATTAGAAGTTGTTCATGTTGAAGGTCCGTATGAGGAAACTTCCTATCAAAAGGCGCGGAGCAGTGTTTTTGTAGAGAAGAGACTGGAGAATATTCAGCATAAAACTGTATATGTAACCCATACGGATGTCGGGATTGGTTTGCAGGATTATTTTGACGCTAATCCGACTGATGTAGTTATGTTAAATCCAAAAAAACATAACATTTTTCACACACTTTTTAATGAAAGTGTAACTAAGAAATTAGCTTTTCATTTGCATCAGCCTATATTAACTATAAGGTAGTTTGTTTTGTATTAATGATGGCTAAAAACTAAGGGCTTATCTGCTTGATAATTCCTCTTATAAAGATGGGCGCTCCGTTTTCAGATAAAATAAATCCTTTTGCCCAAATACGTTTTTCTTTTGTTTTCTTATAGCGGTATTCAACCTCATAACTTCCGCCAACTTTATAAGCGTTTGCAATTTGCGATTTTACCAATTCGCGATCAGAGGGGTGAACCCAATTTATAAATTTTTCAAAATTTGTATGGCCATCTATTTCAAGTATTTTTTTATACTCGGGAGTATAAATACTTTGTGATTGATCTTTAAAATTTATAGAAAAAGACCCCATTCCTCCCAGTTCCCGGGCTTCCAATAAGAGACTTTTATAGAAAGCAAGATCAGCATTTATTTTGTTGAATTTTTCCTGTTGCATTTTCAGGAGAAGATTATAAGCAACCAACTCTTCCCGGGTTGTGTAAACATCCAATTCAGCGATGATAAATTTTTGTTCTACCACGTTTTTAGTATAACTGTCTAAAAAATACCCAAATGTTTTCCTGCGAAGAAAAAAAGCAAGTGTCAGGTCTTCAGCAATAATATCTCCTTTATCTATGAATCCAAAAGCGTTAGTGAGCCATTTGCGGGCGTTTTCGGTTATATAATCAACAATAGTATTAGTGGCCAACGCGGTAAGAATTTCCCGGTTTGAATCCATTCCTAATGATACCAGTTCTTCTTCCGAAAACCTGCTTAAGGGTTTTAATAAAGGCAATTCTTCTTCGCGACAAAATCGTATACTGATCGTGACAAATTCGGCCAGCCGGTTCTTTAATAAATAACCCGCGTATTCCGGAAGATATCTGAATTTAAACTTTTCTTTATTAACAACGACATTACTCATATAAGAAGTAAGTGGCAAGTAAAATTACAATAATTCCATGTTAACAAAGAAAAGTTAATTTTTTAATATCAAATGATAATTAATTCGGTGAAATAATTAAAAAGGCAGGAGTATAAATAATTCTTTCCGGCCTTTAGCTATTAAAAATACTTTCTGAACGATTAAAAAAATAAAAAAAAATATCTGCAACTATTTTTGAATCCTCTAATTCAAGCAATTATTCATAATTAAATCAACAAAATTTATGAGAACAAGCACAAGACAAAAAAGAGATTTTCGATCAAGAGAAAGAGATTCTCATGGCCGTTTTATACAAGAACAAAACAGCCGCAATTACAGAAGTTATCAAAATGATAACGATCGACCAAATCACGATCATTATTATTACGAAAATGAATATGATAACTACCGCGGTACGCGTGGCCAATATGAAGAAGACTATAATCCTGATTTTGGCCATGACAATGATCGTTACGAAGAAAGTCCCGCGTCTTTTGGCAAATACCGTAATGAACGGGAAAACGACAGATTAGGTTACGATGAAGAAAACCAGGGCAGGTATCAGGACGAATACGAAGGATACAACGGGCGATCAAACGAATGGGATAACAATCATTCAAATGAAAGGAATGGTTATGAATACCGCAATAGCCGGGGGACTGACGGAAGGAGTTACCGTTCTTCTCATGAACCCGATTATAATAACCGCGATTATTCCGAATCATCAAACGAGTGGAGTCTTAACGGGGGTCGTAATTCTTATAATGATTATGGAAGGAACAATACTCCGTCACGCTCTTACGAAGGTTATGGAAATGGCAACGGGAGCCATCGGCGTTATATTCAGGAAGCAGGATATTCCGGGCGACGAAATGATTCTTTCCGCGAAAACTCTTATATGAACAGGAATGGTTCTTCGCGTAACGGACATTACGGTACACCAAGAAATTCAGGTTTGAAACGTAAGAAAACCCGCTTTACATCACGAAACAGCCGCTAAAAAACAAACAACAAATTAGCGGATTTCACACCCGCTAATTTTTTTAAACAAAAAACAGGTAATGGGAAAATCATCTAATAACACAAACGGAACAATGGAAAAAAATCAGGCAAATTCCGAAAATACCTCTTTAAGAGGAGATAAAAGCAAATCAGGCAAGACGCTTGAAGCTATTTTTGAAAAAAATCTTAAATCAATTTACAGTGCCGAAAAGCAATTAGCAGATGCTTTACCGGAAATGGCCAGAGCAGCGGATAATGAAGATCTTCAGGATGCGTTTACAGATCACTTACAAGAGACTAAGCGCCATGCTGAAAGATTAGAAAAAATATTTGAGCGCTTAGGTATTGACAAAAAGGATGAAAAAACCTGTAAGGTAATGCAGGCAATAATTGAAGAGGGAAGCAAAATTATTGCGGAACACGAAAAAGGTCCGGTTCGCGACTCTGCCTTAATAATAACTGCGCAAAAAGTGGAACATTATGAAATTGCGGCTTATGAAGCTTTATGTGAGTTAGCTGAAGCTCTGCGCTATCCTAAAATAGCGGAAATTCTTGAACGCACATTGATGGAAGAAGAGGATGCAGATAAAGATTTTTGTTGCATGATTCAGGATATAAATGATGAAGCTTATGAATTACATGACACAGAGCAGGAAGAAATGGCTTAATTGCTTTACTCTTAAAAATTAATTAAAAAAAACATTAATACTTTATACATATAAAATTACAAGGTATAAAATGGGTTACAAAAAGGAGCCTGGCACAGACTCCTTTTTGTTTTTATATTATAAAATAATGATAAATAACTCTGCAATTTGTTAAAATGCGCTATCATAGATGATGACCGGCTCTTTACAAGATTAATAGAGCACTTTGCGACGGATACAAATACTTTGCAACTGGTTGGCGTTTATAATAGTTCCGTTGTGGCCCTTAACAAAATAAACTTTGCCGAGATAGATCTTTTATATCTCAATGTTGAGATGCCCGGTATGACAGGCCTGGAATTTCTTAACAGCCTTGCTAAGGCGCCACCGGTAATTTTAGTTTCAGGCAAAAAAACATACGGGGCAGATGCTTTTGAGTACAATGCGATTGATTACTTGCATAAACCTGTTTCGCATGAACGTTTTTTAAAATCAGTAAGCAAAGCGAAATTGCACTTTGATAAACTGAACATTTCGGATACAACAAATCAGAAACATCTGTTTATTAAATATGATAAAATGCATATTCGCCTCTCTATGGATGATATATCAATTATCCGGGCAAATGATAATGATGTGTCTATTACGACAAACGGAAAATGCTATAAAACACACGCGAGATTCAAAGATATACGCGGTATGCTTCCGCAAAAACATTTTATGCAGGTGCATCGGTCTTTTATTGTGCAGCTTTCTAAAATCGATAAAGTAGACGGAGAAGTAATAGAAATTAACGGACGCACAATACCGGTAAGCAGAACTTATTTAAAGGAATTGTACGAACGTTTAAAAATAAAATCTCCTTATAAATACTGATTTATTAAGGGTTATTCTTAAGCGTCCTGAGCCAGGCAATAGCGGATTCATTATCCTCGAAAACTTTAGTGGGAATCTCAGGTTTATTATGATTCATATAAAAATCAGCCAGAAACTTATGCGCAAGGGTGTGGTATGCTACAGCATCCGCCAAAGTATATATATTCGCATCTTTACTCGCTGAAAACCTCCTTGCTTCTTTATCCACAGATGCAAATTCTCCGCAATCTATTAAGACCGGAAATTTTTTCTTATTCCCCAACTTCCCCATAGCTTCAATCACTTTTATAGCATCGGTAAGTTCCATTTGGGCACCCGATTTAATATGAATATGCATGATACCATCTTCCCTTAAAGAAACAGTACTTGCTCTTAATTCAATTATTTTAGTTTTCATGGCTGAATTTACATTAACTTTTTACCGGCAAAATTTATACTCGACAGGAGCAGATTATTAATGGACGGGAGGAGATTTTTTTATTGTTGAAACGGGACCTAAGATATGCTTAAGGAATTAATAGACATGTATTTTGCCACCTTGATTTTCCGTTTTTCCTTTAATTGTCCCGTGAATATACACTACAGCATCTTTTTTAACAACAAGTAATTCACTTATAGTGCCAAACAATCTCGCGGTAATCCTCTCCTCTACAATAACAACATCAGCATTTAAATTATTATATTGAGAATTGACTTTAATATGAACTTCCTCCCTGGCTTCAGCTTCAATTATTTTGTAATCAGCCATAATTCTCTTAAATAAATTAAATAATCCATTGCGAAATTAAATGTTAATTTATAAAAGAAGGCGATATATTATTAACGTAAAATAAACATGACGATTTATGCAACATTTCATAAATGAAATAACATATTTTGTCGAAAAAAGTGATTGAAGCTACTGTTTTCGTCGCAAGTTTTATGTTGAACAACGACAGGTATCCTTCATTTATTAAATAGCGCTTTTAAAAATAAATTACTCGTAAATATTATATTATTTACAGTAAAACAAGAGATAATGCGAATTGAGGGGTGGTTTTAGCTATTTTTTTCACTAATAGTCAGGCGTATTCTCTTTAATTCCTGTCCTAAAAGTCGTCCCCGGTTTCCTTGTTCGGGTACATCATTCCCAATGTTTCATTAATATTTAAAGGATTTATTTCTCCCTCATCAATAATGTCCATATTTTCCGTTTCATAAATCTTGTAGTGATTACAATCGATAAATTCCTCATAAATATTATTTTCAGCTTCTTGTAACCTGTTGTATACTTTTCTTTTTACTTCGCGGCCTCCTTTAAAATGTATTAATGCAAACATAAAATATTTTATTTAATTCATTAATCTGGATCCGCATTCCATAAAGGACAGCATTAAAATTTCCTCTGTATCCACCGGGTAAATCAAACAGTACTCTGATTTTTCGTTTTCGTTAATCTGCATAGTAATTAAATTTTATTTGAAACAAAAATATTTATTGTAATGATCATTAATATAAATATTCGATAATGAAATATTATTTATAGCCGGAATCAGGATTTCCGTAATCATCAAATTGTATATTTTTCAACGCATTGTAAATACTTTCTTCCTTAGAGTTCATTTTATCGATGATCAAATTATTTTTTTCTTTAGAAGAAAATGAACGGAATAAGTTTAGTATTCTTGAGAGCAATTTCATGACTTTTTAATTTTATATTCAGCTAATGGCATTGATGATATTTTCCCGGGTTAACTCTTTACATTTCTCCGGGTTTATTTTTTTGGCTTTGAAGGTATTTTCTCTCCGCTTTTTCGCGCTTCGCTGAGAGCTATAGCTATTGCCTGTTTTCTGCTTTTTACTTTTCCGCCTTTCCCATTTTTACCCGATTTTAATTTCCCCTCTTTGTATTCATGCATCACTTTTTCAACTTTTCCCGAATGTACTTTCGCTTTCTTTTTCATAAGTAGATAAATTTTATTGAGATTTTAATAGTAGCGGCCGGTTATCGCTTTGAAACAAACCCAGCATCGATAAAAACAAACAAATAATATAATTGATTAATCATTTTAGTACAACATTTACAACATATCCGGCTTTATATTCAAGGATATAACTTAAAAATATTCAGTATTAAATGGAGTTTAATCGGTTTTCGGTAAAGACGTAAATAAATAGCCCGAAACACGGAAAATTGAAAGTAGTATTTTCTATATCTAAACCTGTTATACCCAAAATTTAAATAACGCCCCTTTTGGGTTCGATAGTTGAATAAAATAACCATCGAAAATTTGGCAATTCTGTGGAATACAAAAAGAAAGGCAAGGCAGGCAGATGTCGTAAAAGGCTTATATTTTCTCCAACCGGCTCATAAGTTGCATTGAACCCCAACCTTTGAGTCCGCTTAAAATCCCTTACTTTTAGCAGGAATTTTTATTTTTACATACTGAAAAACTCCGTTTCAGATTAATTTAGGTTTTATGCCTAATTAGTGTTATCTTTGTTTCCCTTTTGAGAATAGTTCTTAAAAGGACAGGCTTTTGGATCGCCCTTTTTTCAAAATCTTGTTCAAATAGTTTAAGGGGGCAATAATTAAAAAAAACAATAAAATGGAAAACGGAGTAGTAAAATTCTTCAACGAAACCAAAGGTTTTGGATTTATTAAAGTTGAAGGAACTAACCAAGACGTGTTTGTTCACGTATCAGGCCTTCAGGACGAAATTCGCCAGGACGACAGAGTAACTTTTGAAATCCAGGACGGAAAAAAAGGCCCTAACGCTGTAAATGTAAAATTAGCTTAATATTTTAACTAAATTACAAGGAAATCCCTCTGCAAAACAGGGGGATTTTTTTATGCCTATTTTTTATCGGGTATACGAATCCATACCTGTGTGCGGCCCAGCATTGAAATGCCCACAAATCCGCGAACATCCAGTTTAGATTCGTTAACCATTGTAATTTTGCAACTGTAAGTTTTACCGTTCTCCGGATCGTAAATAGTCCCTTTCTCCCATTTATCGCCACCCGCAAAAATAAATTCTTTTAAAATATTTGCTCCCATTAAAGGATCGGTTTTCTTCTTTTCGTCGGGATTATTTTTATCGATACGCGGTTTACCTTCATCCAGCGGGTTTTTAAGCCAGGTTATTTTACCGAAATATTTATTCCCGTCTTTATAAATTGTTACCGCTGCCTTACCAGTACCTGTAAGCCACATTCCTAAGATAGCGTCTGTATTGAATGTTTGCCCAAAACTTATTTTAATTCCTGCAAACAACACGCAAATAACTACAAGAGTATACTTCATCTTATTAATTTTCATTCTCAAATTTACAAAAACCTGATTAATTAGCAACTAAATCCATTCAGCATTGTAATTTCTTAAATAGCTTGTAAAAACATCACAAATTGTTCTATTTTTGGTAATCAAAACCACTTCATGAAAAAATTACTTGCCACATTTTTTTGCTTCAGCCTTGCTCATTTTTCATCTGCACAAAATATTTCTTCCGTTCAGGAACAAAAAAAAATGTTCTCGGGTTATAATTTCACTCGGGAAAGTGATTGGGATAATTTACGGAACGACGGCAAACATATATTGCCCGAACAAAATGTGCAAAACGTTCCTGCGGAAAAAACTACTGCATGCAACTTAAATAAACGTGTTTTCGGATGGCACCCTTATTGGAACGGAAGCACATACACCAATTACCAATGGAATTTATTGAGTGATATGTGCTATTTTGATTATACGGTTGATCCCAATACCGGAAACAACGCAAACGGTTCTTTTGCATGGAGTTCAAGCGCAGCGGTAACCGCAGCAATCACTAATGGTACAAACGCGCATTTTTGCGCTTCTTTATTTGGCAGCCACACCACTTTTTTAGGAAGCACAAGTGCTCAGCAAACATTTATTACTAACGCGATTTCATTATTGAATAGCCGCGGCGGCAAAGGTGTAAATATTGATTTTGAAGGAATGGCTGCTTCCAACAAAGCGGGCTTTACTGCTTTTATACAAAATCTTTCTACGCAATTAAAAGCGGCAAATCCGAATTACGAAGTGAGTATTGCTCTTTACGCAGTTGACTGGAGCGCCGTATTTGATATTCCGAATTTAAAAAACTACGTTGACCTTTTTATTATTATGGGTTACGATTATTATTACGGAGGAAGTACAACAGCAGGGCCCGAAGCACCGCTTTATAATTTTCAAACGGGTTATAATTACACTTTAACAAAATCAATTACCTATTATTTAAAACAAGGCGTTCCAAATAGTAAATTACTACTCGGTTTGCCCTATTACGGAAGGGAATGGAGTACATCAAGTAACGCGATTCCTTCTGCCACTACAGGTTCTTATAGCGGAACTAAAACATTCGCTACGGTAAAAGGAACTCCGGGCACCTATTCGGCAGCAAATTACCAATGGGAACCCATAAGTTTTAATTCTTTGTACGATTATTATAATGGTACCGAATGGCGTCAGTGCTGGATTGATGAAGCGCGCAGCATGCGTTATAAGTTTGACGTGGTAAATCAACGCGGTATAGGAGGAATCGGAATATGGGCATTGGGCTACGATGACGGATACAGCGATTTTTGGAACGCGATAAAAGATAAATTTTCAACCTGCGCCGTTGTTCCTTGCAGTGATACGCTTTATGATATGGGCGGGCCCAGCAGAAATTATTATGATAACGAAGATTATGCTTACACCATTTCGCCTAACGGGGCGTCAAAAGTTTCCTTAAATTTTACATCCTTTGCCACCGAACTTAATTTTGACTCGCTTTGGCTGTACGATGGCAATTCAACAGCCGCTCCCCTCATAGGAAAATATACAGGAACTACAGGCCCCGGTAATGTAACTTCAACGGGCCCTTCAATTACCATGCGCTTTAAATCAGACGGAGCCACCAACACTACGGGCTTCTACGCAATATGGAATTGTGTTGTACAAGCGCCTGATAATATTGCTCCAACTACACAAGTGAATGCACCCACGGGTTGGATAACGCAAACTTTCACCACAAACTTTACAGATGCAGATAATGTTGGCGGCTCCGGATTGGAAAAAAGATTTTACAACGTGTCGGAGTACAACGGTAGCGAATGGAGAAGTACAAATACGAGAGGCTTTTTTAACGATAATTTTGATTTTGCGATTCACCCCGAATGGACACAAAAAGCCGGTACCTGGGTTATTAACGCGAATCACTTAGAGCAAACCGACCAAACACCAAGCAATACCAATATATATGCACCTCTCACACAAAATTTAAGCAATCGCTTTTTGTATCACTGGCAAGGAATGATCAGTGGCACCGGGACTAATCGTCGTGCGGGTCTACATTTCTTTTGCGACCAGCCCGATTCAACCAATCGTGGAAATAATTATTTTGTTTGGTTCAGGGTTGATCAAAGCGTAGTGGAGTTTTATAAAACTACAAACAATATTTTTTCATTGGTGAAATCCATTCCGCAAACCATTACAGCGACTACCTGGTATGATTATAAAGTAAGCTACGATAGAGTTACCGGTGAAATTTCTGTGTGGATAAATAATAATTATGTGGGTTCATATACCGATTCCTCTCCAATTTCTACCGGAGGGTATGTTTCATTCCGTAATGGTAATTGCGATTACGCGGTTGATAATTTTAAAGTATATCGTAGTCGTAACCCAAGTGCAACGGTTACTGTTGGAAATGTAAACACCAACGACATCCATTATCAAAACCCTTCGCCTGCTCAACCCGCAGGTAGTGTCAGTTCAATTGTAAAAGATTCCGCTTACAATCTTTCAACCATCGCAACGCAAACTTTAAATATTGACTGGAGCGTTCCTTATTGTCCGGCTTTAGTAAACGATGGAACAACTGTTGATATTGATACTGTTTTTACCACTACACAACTCTCGGCAAACTGGAGTAACGCTATTGATACAAATTCAGCTATTGCTTATTATGAATATGCAATCGGTACTTCGCCCGGCTTACAAGACATGGTTGCATTTACGAATAACGGAAGCGCCACTTCTGTTACCAAAACGGGTTTATCATTAACTGTGGGGCAGCATTATTATTTTACCGTTCATGCTTTTGACGGAGCGGGTTTGGTTTGCAATGCAACAAATTCTGACGGAGTAATTGTTTTGGTAAGCTCTACAATTTCTCAAATTTCGGGGATATCTTCTCAAATCCTTATTTATCCAAATCCGAATAACGGAAGTTTCTTTATCAACGCCGGAACGACTGATAAATTAGAAGTTGAAATTAAAGATATAACGGGGAGAATTTTACTGAAACAAGTTTTTCCGGTGACAAACGGAACTGCTGAATTCCAAAGCGATTTGCCCAATGGCACTTATCTTATGAATGTGAGAGAAACAAGCGGTAAAATTACTTTAAGCAAATTTGTGGTAAATAAATAAATTTTGTATTCCCTGCTGAAACCTAATACATATTAAAAAAGAGTGGCGAAACAAGCCTGCTTTTTTTGTAAATTCGTTAAATGCGTTTCCTCGTCTTACTTATGTTTTTTTGTTGTAGTTTTTTTTTAAAAAGTCAATCTTGCTATTTTTTAAAAGACACGGGAACAGTCAATGTTGAGACTTCTAATTCCCTCATTGAATTAGGCGACGGAAGTATTTATGTCGCAGGTACGCAAGGCAACGGCCCGTACGGTGGCGATGATATGGCTCTTTTAAAATTTGATGCCTGCGGAAATTTATTGTGGACTAAATTTTACGGAGATACATTATCAAACCAGATTTTATTTATCAATAAAACAAGTAACGGAAGGTTGGTTACCATCGGGGTAACCGGCAATACGCAAAATGCCAACGATATTCTATTTCAAAAATTAGATACTGCCGGAAATGTGCTTCTGCAAAAGCGGTACAGCACCAGGATCAATCAATCTGCCAAATTTATACAACAGACATCCGATAAAGGTTTTATTTTTTGCGGATTGATAGCAGATAATTACGGGAGCAACGACAGTTACGTTGTAAAAATTGATTCCTCAGGAATTGTTCAGTGGTCGCAACAAATCGGCGGCAATTTGAACGAATATGCGGATAATGTAAGAGAAATGTCCGATGGAAATTATATTATGACCGGTGATGCGAATAGTTACGGAGCCGGAAATTACGACGTAGAAGTTGTAAAATTTGACAAAAGCGGAAACATTATCTGGGATCACACATACGGTGATAACCTGGACAACGGATGCCAGGGGATAATAGAATTGAGCAGCGGTAAATACCTTAGTTATGGAGAAACAAATGTGCACAATAGCATAGCTTTTGATTTTTTTACCCAAATAATTGACACCAATGGAAACGGCCATACAAGATATACTTTTGGAGGAACAGCTGCCGACGCGATTTTCAGCATAGTGGAATTATCAAACAAAGAATTAATGTGCACAGGCTACAGTCGAAGTTACAATGGTTTTACAGACTATGATGTAGTTATATTTAAAGCAGATACGGCCGGAAATATTAAATGGTTAAAAAATATTTATAACCCGGGGATTGACATAGGTTATGAAATACTTCCTTCTATAAACGGAAATTATTTAGTAACCGGGCTTTTCGGAGATAACAACGATAATTATTTTTTGATACACAGCGATACTATTCCGAATACTTCGGTTGGCATAAAAAGTAATTCAGATGAAAATGGTTTTAATTTTTACCCCAATCCCTGTAACGAAGTTCTTACCATTGATTTAACTTCTGAAAATTATCAGAATACCAGTATTGATTTTATCAACGTACTCGGACAAAAAGTAAAAACAGTTATTCTTAGTGAAAAGACTATAAATATACAAACCGAAAATATTCCTTCCGGGATTTATACAATTGTAATTAAAAGAGAAACCGGGTTACCGTTAAGTAAAAAACTTTTAATAAATCATTGATTTATCTCGCAATTACCAATCTACGCGTACTAACAGCTTTACCATTGGTAATTATAGAATAAAAGTAAAAGCCTTCTTCAAGTGTTGATACATCTGCCTGCACATTTTTTTCAGCAGGGTTAAGAGATATGCTTTTTACAACGTTACCGAGGCAATTATAAATTTTTATATATGCATCGGTATTTGCATTACCCATATCATATGTAAAAGTAATCAGATTAGAAGCAGGGTTAGGCGCTACATTTGATACATTGACATTACTGTTAATATTCTTAATTCCGGCCACACCGCTTATATTATATGTAATAGTGATATTAAAAGCGTCGTTGGTGTTGGTAGAATCGTAAATGGTATACTTAACTACAGATGTGCCTACCACTTTGTTGTGATCAAACTCTGTACGCAAGCCATAGGAAGTGCCTGATCCGCTTGGTAAAGCAGCGCCGGCCGCAATATTCGCATATGAGTAAAACGTAGACGGAGTGTAGCAGGTGATATTATAGCAAAAATACATATCGTGATTAAACGCCGTAACCGTATTGGTAGCCATGCTTTGTATAACCTTACGTATTTTTATAAGTTTAGAAGACACAGATGTGTTTTTTATTTTAAATTCTAATAATTCGCTGGGAGAACTCAAGTTATTGGTATCTGTATTAAATATATATGAGTTTTGAGCCGCGGCTCCACCCTGAAGTTCAGTAACCTGAAAACTGCTTTGAGCTTTTACAATTCCTGTTAAAGCAAGCCCTGAAATAATAAGTAGTAATTTTTTCATAGTCCTATTTTTTGCTAAGATATAAATTTGTTTGCCCTGAAGCAATACGTAAGCTGGTTAAAATTAGGTTTCAGTAAATTTCTAATAATCTAATATGTTTGTTTATAGTTATTTGAAAAGAGTAGCTATCGACGAAGGCTTACCAAACGTCTTTGGATTCTACCTGAAGTACTTCGTAATGGGTCGGGCTGCTGGCATCGGCATCGTAGACATATGCAATAATTTTGCAGTGCTTATATTTCCAACTTGCGGAAAGCTGAAAATTTGAGTAAATTTTTACAATTGAGTCATTTTTGTTAAAAGTGCCTGCCGTTAAAATCGGGTCGCCCCACGAACTGTTAATGGCCCCGCGTAAAACGTGGTTAAACTGGTAATTGGTTATATATTGGCAGCAACCCGGTAAACTATAATCAATTTGCTCGGCAAAAATACTGTCTTCAGTCATTAACACAACCAAATTAAATGTTCCCGACTTTAAACGTGTGGCCTTACATCTTACACGCGAGGTAACCTGATTGCTGCTGCTGTTATAGCTATTTGTAATTGAAATATTAAATGCGGCGCTATCTTCATTTAAAGTTCCCACTGTAGAACTCCAACTACTCCACTGCTCAATGAAGGAAGCTTTGCCAAAACCCACCCTGCTCACCAAACCATTCGGATTACCCGCGGCAGAATTTCCGAATGTATTATCATAATCGGTACCTGCCTGCGATTTAAGATTTGTTGTATAAGGCGGAACAGCTGTAGGAGGTGTTACATTAGCATAAAATCCCGCATGCACAGCAATAGGAACAATCTGACCCTTGTAAATAGAGTCCAGTCGTTTGAGTTCCCTGGCTGCAGCAGGGCAGTTCCCACACTTATGTCCCGTATAATCTTCAATGAGTATTTTGCGGTCGCCCGGCTTCTTAACAGTAAATGTTTTTTGCGCATTTCGTACATAGTCACAACCATGAAACAGAATCGCTGCAAGGAATATGGATAGTATGATTTTAATCGATTTCATGTTAAACAAATTTACAAAAATTAATCCTATTTAAAAACTGGTGGAAACGCTGATCGTTAATGCGTTTGCCGATGGCACAAAGCGACACACTCCTCCTGCACAAAAAATTCCTGCTCGTTGTCTTCCGTAGCTTAGTGTAATACGCGTTGGCCCCGAAACGTAAATAAGGCTTCCGTAATAATAATGCACTCGCTTTGTTTCATCTGCATTATTATAGTTAAGCTGATCGGCTACCACTACAAACCAATTAGAACTCGGAGTCCATTCAATTAAACCGGTTACCCAGGATTTTGCTCCGTAAGCATTAACCGTATCTTTTGTTTGAAAAGTTTGCCCTTCAAAACGTATGGCTTTTCCGGTTTTATACCTCCAGGTTACATCCGCCACAATAATATGCGAGTGAACATCCGGATGGTCTTTTTTATTTTCTGTATTGTATTGCACGCGCGCCTGGTTTATGTACTGATTTGCGTACATGAAAGTAAATTTCAGGTGTTTGTTTATTTTTTTTCCGATTTCAATATTTATGTCATGAAAGTACTCTTTACCCACACTCATATAGTTCACTTTGTATTTGTACTGTCTCGTTGAATCTTGCGAACGGGGAAGCCCTGTGGTATCGGGTGCATACATGATAGAGCCGTTAAGTGTTACGTCCATTCCGTATTTACCTCCCAAAAAAGTTCCTTTTTTAAATTTGTACTGTATCTCGCCGCTCGCTCCTACTTCGCCATTCATCTGCGAAGCATAAGGCACATAAGCCATCATCATGTACGTATGATTTTTGGTAATTGCAGGCGAATAGTTAATCATATCAATCGTATTCGTTGCATTACGGTCACTTCTGAAACTCATATTATCAATCATTTTTCCGGTAACTAAAAAAGTTAAACCGCTGTTTGCGGCGTAAGAAGCCGAAGCAAATAAACCTTTTCCGTCTTTATAACTGAAATTGTTTTGATAAGAAGGGTCGTTAATTTTATAAGCGCCCTCTGCATAAAAATTAAATCCGCCGCGGATAATATTTAATCTTGCCGCGCTGCAACCCACATTTTCCGGAAGAATTAAATTGGGATCCTGATCCTGCTGGTATTTACTTACAAAACTTCCTCCTAAAATAACCTGTGTTTTTAACGGACGTTTATATCTGGCAGAATCAATTCCGCCGGTATCGTTCTTTGCAAAACCTTCGCGATAATCGTTAAACAATTGCGTGATATTTACTTCTCCGTCTACACCACGTACTACACCGGGGCTCAGGTCAAAATACGTACGTTGCTTTCCAATAAATCCTTTTAATGTAATTCCGTTTTTAGGGTAAAAAATTACACGCATGCCGTTCATGGCGTTGTCATATAATAATCCGCGGTCTTCGTAACTTCTGAAACACATACCGCTGCCGAATTGGTCGTAAAAACTTCCTACAGTAACATCAATGTTATCATGTTTGTAACGGGCATATTTGTATGGAATTCCTGTTCCGGTGTATCCGGGTAAATACCCCAGTAAGGGCGGTTGATAACTTTCAAAACGTACGCCTGCAGTAAAATTTCCGTATGAATAATTTACGTTTCCGAATGAATTATACCGCACAACCTGGCTACCGGGATCAGCTCCTATAGTGGTGTCCTTTGTGTAATTGGCCGCGTCAATCTGAAAATTTCCGGTTACCGATGATGTGGGTTTGTTTTCCTGCGCAAAAAAGGAATTTGCAAAGCAAATTCCTGAAATAAAAAATAATTTAACAAGTGTCTTTTTCACAATACTTTTCCCGAAATAAAATTAGTGTTCCAGTTTTTCTCCTTTAACAAGTTTTTTTAATGCTTCGTACAATTTAACTTCATCGCCTTCTGCGTACGAATTGTGGCTCCAAACTATTTCACCATTTCCGTTTACTAAAAAAGTATGCGGAACGTTATTCACATTCATGGCACGTTTAAAATCCTGGTTCTCGTCGATGTACACTTCATACGTCCAGCCTTTCGCTTTTACATCGGTAACAACTTTAGAACTGCTGCGTGCATCATCAATAGAAATAGCGATAAGTTTTACGCCTGTTTCTTTTTGCCAGTCCTCATACGTTTCTGCAATGGCATCTAATTCCTTTTTGCAGGGTTTGCACCAGGTTGCCCAAAAATCAATAATCATTGGTTTTCCGTTATTGGAAAAAGCAGATGAATTGATTTTAGTTCCGTCAAGTTTTTTAAGTATGCTTGAAGGAATTTTCTGTCCGTCGAATTTAAATGCAAGCGAAAAGACAGCAAGTGTTAAAACAGCAAGTGTTATTTTTTTCATAATTTGTTTTATTTACTCTGTTACAATTACAATGCCAGGTTAGGGTAAAAAAAATCCCTCCCATACCTGGGAGGGATATTTAGTGACAACTAATTACTTGCTTATAGTTAATTTTTTAGTTGAGAAAGCCGTACCTGCCGATACAGTTACGGTATACATTCCGTTAGCCAGATTAGCTGAGTTTACAACTATGTGATTATCTCCCGCGAACATATTTTTATTATCTGAGTAAACAAGTTCACCCAAATTATTATAAATATGAACAGAAACGTTTTCACCTTTTATAAGACTAACTGTTAAATTCACCTCTGAAGAAGCAGGATTCGGATAAACAGAAAGATTGGTAACATTATTTACAGTTTTTATTCCGGTTGTGCCTGATAAATTAATATTATCAATAAAGATATTTTGAGAATAAGCGCTGGTACCAACGAATTTAACCATTACTTCTGACTTTCCGGCAAAAGCATTAAAATTAACGTTATCGGTTCTCCACTCTGTGGAAGCAGCAGGGAAATAAGCAGCTGTAGAATAAGTTGTAGTTGAAAGTCCGGTATTATCATCTTTATCATACATAGTAACCCAAGTTACGCCGCAATCCGAAGAAGCAAGAATTTGTAATCTGTCTGCCTGACCCGGAATCATACCTTTTGCAATATCAAAAGTCATTTGTGCGGTATTCAAAGTAGACATATTAACTGCGGGAAGAACCATTTCATCAACATCTCCTGCGGGTGCATCCCACCAATCCATGAAACTGCAAGTTGATGATGCCTGGTATCCGCCGTAAGCAGCGCTGGCCCATGTGTAAGCAGCACTTCCGCCATTAATAATGCCCCAATTTGTTGGGGGAAAGGTTCCGCTTTGGAAACCTTCTATAACCGGAGATGCTACAGTACTACCAAAAACGTAGAAAAAAACAGGACCGATAGCGTCATTGCCCACAAACATATCGGGAGAACCATTCGGCATACTTGTATTTGCGGTTACTGTATGAGTACCTATTGCATAAGTACCCGAAGGTAACATTACAGTAGTAGTTGCCCCACCGGCTAAAGGAGTACCTGTACCGGCAATTGTAGTTACTGTACCGGCATCAATTTTATACGTTAAAGAATAACTTGTAATGGTATTTGTACCGCAATTTTTTACGGTAACAGAAGGAGCAAAGGTAGTAGTGCAGCTTGCATTAACACCCAAACCCAAAGCACCCATATCAAGATTCAGTTTTCCGTAAGCAGCCTGATGAACACGTTTGCTTGTGTTATCCTGAATCCATCCTACAAAACACAATTGATTTTTATTTTTAATATAAGTCGGAAGTTTTGCTTTTAAAGTGATAACCTGGCTTTGTCCGTTAGTCCATGCCGCATTTAAAACTGTTCCTGCAGCACTTGGAACCATTTTACGCATTACATCGTAAAAATCTTTTTCGCCGTTAGAACCGGGAGCAGTAGTAAAATGTATTTGTGCTTCTTCCATGGCCATGTGTAACAACAATGAACTGCTGTTAAATGCCTGCGCGGCAGTAATTGTTGCAGTAATAATTACAGAGTCTTGTGCTACGCTAAAACCATAAACGATACCCAATGAAAAAGGAGCGTTAACAATAGAACTGTCATTAATATAAGTTTGCGTCAATAAACCCGCATGGCCGTTATTACTACCTCCGCTTAAATCAGGTAATACTATACCATTAAAACGCGCATAAGGAGCAAAAGGTACACTGTAATATGTTTGTCTTGTTGCAACTTCTGTAGGATTATCCTGGTACAAAGAACCTGCACCCGGAGCACTTGGTATATTACACTGGTATCTTACCATTAAAATTTTATCAGGGTAGTTACCCGGTGAGTGCATAAGACTTGTAAGGCCCGGATTGGTAGATGCGCAGGGGCCGCAGTTTTCTCCCGTAAATTCTTCGTATAAAATTGTACGTTGTGTTTGTGCTACCATCGTGCTTATTCCTAAACAGGCAATGGCTAAAGCAGAAGTAATTTTTTTCATGGCTTTAATGAGTTTTTGGTTAATGACAAATATATTGCAATATTCAAGTACCAATATACAAAAAATATAATACAATTAGGTTTCGGTTAAAATTAAACGATAAAAAAATCCCCCCTTAAAAAGGAGGGATTTCTATTAAATTTTAACGTTAATCTTAGTTATTAACTGTCAGTTTATGAACTACATTGCCTTCTGAAGTAGCAATAAGTATATTATAAAGGCCGTTAGCTAAAACCGAAGTATTCAGAATTATGTTATTATCACCGGTGTTCATGTTTTTTGAATCAACAAAAACGGTTTCGCCTAACATATTTACGATAGCAATTTTTACCGTTTCACCTTGTTTCAGGTTAATCAATAAATTAGTTGAATTCTGAGCTGGGTTAGGATAAACAGTTGAGAACAATACATTCGAGTTATTGGTTTTAATTCCAACAGCTCCTGTTAAATTCACATCATCCACCCAAACGTTATTTCCGTAACCTGAGGTTCCTTTAAATTTCATTAACAGATTACTTGTATTTGCAAAGGATGTTACGTTAACTGTTTCCATTCTCCACATTGCTGCTGTAGTGGGAAGGAACGATGCTGTAGCAGCAGCAGTTGTGTTCAGGGTTGCTCCTACTTTAGAGTATAAAGTAGACCAGGTAGCTCCGCAATCAGAAGATATCATAAAATCCAATTGATCAGGTTCAGGAGTTCCTGCCGTATAAGGAGCGCTTGCCACGTAAAATGTTAATGCAGGAGTTGGTCCGAAACTGTTATATGGTAAATACAACTCATCTATATTTCCGGCAGGACTTGCGTAGAAATAACAGCGTGAAGCACCTCCGCCTGAAGCAGAACCTGTTGTTCCGGCAACACGAGTCCATGTAATATTATCGTGGTCGTTATCTACTACCGTCCAATTGGGCGGAGGGTATGTTGCGCTTGTAAATGGTTCTGCTACCGGCATATTAATGGCTGCGCCAATAATGCTGAAAATTGCTTTTGTCTGGTCATTATTAGGATTAATATCTGTATTACCGTTTGGCATAGAAGTGTACACATATAAAGTATGTGTACCGGCAGTTACTGTTACCGCTGGGATACTAACTGTTGCGGTTGCACCCGGTGCCATAGAACCATTGAATGTAGTGCTGGCAGGTGTACCTGCATCTACTTTATAATTAACCGTACATGATGTAATGGTAACGGTACCTGTATTAGCAATAGTAGCAACAGGATTAAGAGTAGTTGCACACTGTAATGAAGGAATATTGCTGATTGCAGAAGCAGAAGCATCGTAAGCAAATTGCTTCGGAGCGCTGTATGCCGCATTGTGCACACGACGTACTGTTGCACCGGTTCTTTGTTCTTCCACAAAAGCAACTATTTCAATTTTTGATTTGTCGTGAATGTAAGTAGGTACCGGTACTTTTAAAGTAAAAGATTGAGTTCCGCCGTTAGTCCACGCGGTTTGCAAAGTAGTTCCGCCTGCATTCGGAATCATTTTACGCATAATGTGATAAAAGTCCTTTTCTCCGTTAGAACCTGTCGGAGCTAAAAAATGAATTGCCGACTCGCCCAATGAAACTTGCAGTTTCAAAGTGGTGGAGTTATAAGCCATCGCAGCAGTAACAGTAACATTAATGGTAATTGAATCGGCCGCACCGTTAAACGCGTGGTTAACTGTAATACCGAAAGGCGCATTTACAATAGCACTGTCGGTGATATACTGTTGAGTAATTAGTCCTGCATGACCGTTGTTTCCACCTCCGCTTAAATCGGGTAATTCAATTCCGTTAAAACGTGCATAAGGAGCAAAAGGAACGCTGTAATAAGTTTGCCTAATACCTTCTTCGCCGGGATTGTCTTGATATAAAGAACCTGCGCCCGGAGCAGAAGGGATGTTACACTGATACCTTATTAAAAGAATCTTGTTAGGGAAATTCGGATTAATGGTAGTATTAACCCCCGGGTTCGTTGCAGCACAGGGGCCACAATTTTCACCGGTGAATTCTTCGTACAAAATAGTACGTTGCGTTTGGGCAACCATGGTGCTTATTCCTAAACACGCAATGGCAGCAAGAGTAGTAATTTTCTTCATCGCTAAATTGGTTTAATTAGTTTGTTACAAATCTATACCCGAATTCTGAAAAAATAAACTCCAGAAAAGCCTGTAGATTAGGTTTCGTAATTTTAAGAAAAAAATGCGGGTTTGTTAAGATTTAATATAAAATAATGATAATTAGCCTTAAAATGGCCACCAGTTAAACTCTTCGATTCCTAAGAATACTCCTTTTTCTGAAACTTCTATAGGATAAGTTTCAACCTTTGTGCCCATCCCGCTTAAAGCTTTACCCGTTTTTAAGTCGAAATGATAGCGGTGCACCGGACAAACAATGCTGTTTACATCACTACAAAATCCTGCACTTAAGGGAAAACCATTATGCGGACATTTATCTCTTACCGCATAAAAACCATCCAGCCCGTGTACAAGGCAAATTTTTTTTCCGTCAACCTGCATTGAATAAGTACGGCGTGGCGCAATGTTGTTCTGCATTTCTTCTCCGGAAGAAAATATTTTAAACCAGCGGTATTTTTTTTCAGCGGCCATTTTACTTTTGGTAGACGAGACCGTTTAAAATAACCGTTTCAATTAAATTGCTGCCAAAAGAATAAGACATAAAATCCGTTGAGGGGATTTCTTTGGTAATAAACACATTTGCTTTTTTACCAATAGTAATGCTGCCAAGTTCCTTACTCACCATCATTGCGTAAGCCGTGTTTACAGTTGAAGCGTTTATTGTTTCATTAGGAGTTAATCTGTATTGTATACAGGCAATACTCTGCAATAAATTCATATTACCGCACGGACTGCTTCCGGGATTATAATCGCTTGCAATTGCAAGAGGAAGTCCCGCATCTATCATTTTACGGGCAGGCGGATTGGGCAAACTTAAAAAATACGCTGCACCCGGTAATATGGTAGGCATGGTAAACGAATCTTTCAATAATTTAATATCATCATCATTAACGTATTCCAAATGGTCAACGCTTATCGCTTTGCAATGCACCCCCGCCTCTACACCGCCGTGATGCGAAAGTTGTTCGGCATGCACCTTGGGAATTAACCCGTATTTTTTTCCTGCTTCTAATATTTCAACTGTTTCATCAAAAGAAAAATAATTTTGTTCGCAAAACACATCAATAAAATCAGCCAGTTTTTCTCCGGCAACAGCAGGGATCATTTCTTTTATCACCAAATCAATATACCCGCGTTTATTTTCTTTATGTGAAGCGGGAAAAGCATGCGCACCTAAAAAAGTAGATTTAATTGTTAAAGGAGTCAGCTCTTTTAACTTTTTAATTACGCGAAGCATTTTTAATTCGCTGGTCAGATTCAAACCATAACCGCTTTTTATTTCAACAGCTCCCGTCCCTTGCAATATAATTTCTTTTAACCTCGGAATAGCCTGTTGTATTAATTCTTCTTCGCTTGCATCGGCCAATTTTCGCGCCGAATTTAAAATTCCGCCGCCCCGCCTTGCAATTTCTTCGTACGTGAGGCCTTTTATTCTGTCTGCAAATTCCTGTTCACGGCTACCGGCATAAACAATGTGTGTATGGCTATCAACCCAGCAAGGAAAAACCATTTTTTCGCACGCATCAATTACCTGTAACCCTTTCCAGTCTTCAATTCCGGGAAAGTTTTGCATTTCACCGTAATCAGCAATCAAACCGTTATCAATGGCAAGCCAGGCATTATCCATACAGGGCAATACATCCATCTCCTTACCCGAAATTTTTGTAATGGCGGCCTCCCGCACCTGCACTAATTTTTTTATATTTTTAATTAATATTTTTGACATTTTACATTTACAAACATACTAATCCTGTTTCAATTTCACGCTATCAAAAATCCGCATGCCGGTTATACCATAATGATAGGTGTATTCCAAACTTTGCGCTTTATTGTCGTCGTCCTGCATCACACGTAAATCTAAAGGCACATTATTGTTATTCTCTAACATAAAAACCGATTTCTCACCGTCTAAAAACGCGAAATCATTCTGGTTGATACCCATAAAATATTCTGCTTTTCCGATTACTCTATATGTTTCTTTTTTTTGGATTCCGGAGCTCACAAAAAAATTTAATAACATCAACAAAACAAAAATAATAGGGTTAACGCCGGTAAAACAAAAAAGCAAATAGCCTTTTTTAGAAAGTCGCTTTGTTTGAAGAAGCATTTTTTTAAGCAGATTGTAAGAAATAAGCATACACGGAATCGAAAAAAGCAAAAGATTAAAAAGTGTTTCCATAAAAAGCGGCTTCAATAAAATAATTGCCAGTACCGACATACCCGAAACCCAAATGAGAAAACCTTGCAAAGGGTGCGGACGATTTTTATTCAGGTACAATCGCTCAGAAGGGGGGTCCACCGATGTTATACTTTCCGGATTAAATTCGTAGTCGGCGGGATTTAAAGGATTTTGATTTAAAAAAGAGCAAAGCTTTCCGTAAATAAGCGGTAATTTTTTTTGAAATTCAGCCGGACGTTCAAAAAAGTTCTCTATACAAATAGCAAAAAATTCCTGGATGTTGGCATCCGCATACTTCCTCAAAAATTCATCTTTACCGTCGCTATTATGATCAATTTCGTTATAGGCATATTTATACCATTCCTTTAAAATTCCGTCAAAATCTTCATAACCTCTGAATTGTTTAAGTAAAATGTATAAACCATGCCCTGTTTCATGAAGGCCAAGATTAATTCCATCATCCTGCAATTTAATTCCTTCCAAAAAATATTTCCACGATAAAAACATATTGCCGTTTAAAAAGGTTAAGCCTTTGTAACGGGTTTTACTTCGGGGATTATAAATATCATCCGCAAAAATTTTAATACGCTCAATCGAATCAATGTCGTATTCTTTTAATCCGAACGTAATTTGTACAGCTGCCGCTGCTATTAAAACCTGTTTTTCTTCATCTGCTTCAATACCGCCTTCGGTAGAAAATTCCAAACGCGATACAACTTGCTTTACACGTTTTACAAATTTTTCTTTTCCTTCGGGCGAAAGGTTTTTAAAATAATTAAGCCGCAGTAATGTGCTTTGAATATGCAAGCCCGAAACCTGGTTTTCAGAAGCAGAATATTTATTGGAAAAGTACTCATATCCGAGTAACAGAAAATGAATAAAAAACGCAGCGAAGGCCACAACAAAAAGAACCAATCCGATAAAAATCAGCAATTGTAATCCTACATTGTCGGTTGAAACGGATAGCAGCATATTGTAATCCAAAAATACAGGTATAAAACTGAAAAGCAAGTTTAATTGCTCTGTTATTTTCAGGCTTCCTGCAAATTTTGCTTCTGGTACAAATTGTAGTAATTTCCTTTTTTAATGAGGAGTTCGGCATGCGAGCCGCGCTCAATAACTTCTCCATGCTCCAAAACAATAATTTCGTCCGCATGTTGTAAACTGGAAACACGATGAGAAATAATAACCCCGGTCCTGTCGGAAGTAATTTCTTTCAGGTTACTTAAAATCTGATGTTCGGTATCGGCATCAACGGCGCTGAGGCAATCATCAAAAATAAAAAGTTTCGGGTTTTTTATAATAGCACGCGCAATAGCAACACGTTGTTTTTGCCCACCGGACAAAGTAACGCCTCTCTCACCTACCACGGTTTCAAACTTCTCCGGTAATTGCAAAATGTTATCATACACAACTGCGTTCTTAGCCGCTTGTTCAATTTCCGTTTCCGTAAAATCACCGGAGAAGGCAATGTTATTTTTAACACTATCAGAAAATAAAAATACATCCTGCTGCACATATCCTGTTTTGTCGCGGAATTGTTTAAGGTTAATTTCTTTCAGATTGCTTTTATTAACCAAAATTTCTCCTTTATCCGCATCCATAAAGCGCAATAGCATTTGCCCTATTGTGGTTTTTCCGCTTCCGCTTTTACCGATTATTCCAAGTGTTTTTCCGGGCGCAATCGTGAAAGAAACATTTTTTAAAGCGGTAATTCCGGTATCGGGATACGTGTAAGAAACATTTTTAAATTCAATTTCTCCGTCGAGGTTAAATTCTTTTTTGCCCGTATTCACAATTTCGGGTTGCATTTTTAAAAACTGGTTGATACGTTCCTGAGAGGCCGCTGCTCTTTGTGTAAGCGAAAGTACCCATCCGAAAGAAGCGAAGGGCCAGGTTAATTTAAAAACGTAAAAAACAAATTGCGGAAAATTACCTACCGAGTTTATCTCTCCGGCTGCGTACATTTTTCCACCGAAGAAAATAATCGAAAGTAAACTCAGTCCCACCATAAAAACTAAAAAAGGTTGAAAAGAACCATCTATACGGGCGAGAGAGAGATTTTTTTGTTTGTATTCCTCCGCTTGTTTTATAAAACTTTGTAAAAAATGTTCTTCTTTATTATATGCCTTCGCCACACGTATTCCTGCAAAGGTTTCCTGTGCCACAGAAGTTATTCCCGACAAAGCTTCCTGTGCCCGTCCGCTGCGGCGATTGATGGTAGAACTCACTTTAAAAACTATGATTGATAATACCGGCAATGGAGCCAGTACTAAAAGAGTAAGTTCTATGCTTTCGTGCCACATAAAAGCAACAACGGTTGTAATCGTAATTACTGTATCCACAATATACATAATGGCCGGCCCAACATACATACGCACGCGCCCTACATCTTCGCTGATTCGGTTCATCAGATCTCCGGTACGGTTGCGTTTGTAAAAATTCAGGTCGAGTTTTTGGTAATGGATGTAGATTTCATTTTTGAGGTCGTATTCTATCATGCGCGACATTACAATAATAAACTGTCGCTTTAAAAACATGAAGAACCCGCTGAGAAGAGTTAAAGCCAGTAATTCTCCCGCAAAAATTAAAAACACTTTTTTATCTGAGAAATTATTGGTGGCAAACTCGTCGGTAGCATTTTTAATAACAATTCCCTGACTAACCAACAAGACGTTGGAAACAGCTACAAACACAAAGCCCAAAAGCAATCGCCATTTGTATTTAATAAAAAATTTATTGAGGTATTTCAGTGCTTTCATTTAACATCGCAAAAATAACAATTTATAAGGCGTTGCAGGTTAATTTACATTAATATAAGATGTCACCGGGTTCTTTAATTTATCTGGTCTCACCAAGGGCGGGATTAATGATCAGGCTTATTAAAGTCTTTATCTAAATGAATTTGCACATTAAAAAATTACCCCTACTTTTGAGGAATAGCCGAATAAAATATGGAAGTAAAAGACATAGCTGCTACACATTTAGCACAAAACCCGGTAATAGGGCGCATGCTTGAGTTTAACCACGAACAAATTGTTTATTGCAACGATAACGACAGCGGCTTGCATGCCATTGTAGCTGTACACAATACTGTGTTAGGTCCCAGCTTAGGCGGTACACGTATGTGGAATTACAATAATGAGACCGAAGCTTTGATTGATGTATTGCGTTTATCGCGTGGTATGACTTATAAATCATCAGTAGCCGGATTGAATTTAGGCGGTGGGAAAGCCGTAATTATTGGCGACGCAAAAAAAATAAAGAACGAAGCTTTGCTGCGTCGCTTCGGTAAATTCATTAATACGTTAGGTGGAAAATATATTACGGCAGAAGATGTAAGCATGAACAGCCGGGATATGGAAATTATTCGTTACGAAACAAAATACGTGAGTGGTTTACCTGTAAATATGGGTGGTAGCGGTGATCCCTCACCCGTTACTGCATACGGAGTTTATGTTTCTATGAAAGCATCTGCAAAAGAAGTTTACGGAAGCGATTCATTAACGGGAAAAAAAGTTTTAGTACAAGGATTAGGAAATGTGGGCATGCACTTAGCCGAACATTTACATAAGGAAAAAGCAATTTTATTTGTTTATGATATCAATGAAGAACGCGTAAAACAGGCTGTAACAAATTTAGGTGCAAAGGCAGTTACTCCCGAAGCGATGTTTGATTCAGACATTGATATTTACGCTCCGTGCGCATTAGGTGCCAGCGTGAACGATGATACTTTGGGCCGTTTAAAATGCAGTATTATTTGCGGTGCCGCGAACAACCAGTTAGCTGATGAAAAAATTCATGGCGAAATAGTTACCAAAAAAGGCATTTTATATGCTCCAGATTTTGTAGTGAACGCAGGTGGAATCATAAATGTTTATTACGAACTGGAAGGTTACGTACGCGAGCGGGCTATGAGCCATGCTGAAAAAATTTACGAAACAACCTGGAATATTATTCAAACAGCTAAGGCGGAGAAAATTCCGACGTATATGGCAGCTAACCGAATTGCTGAAAAGCGTATTGAAGCGGTAGGAAAAATAAAAACAAGGTTTTAAGCATTTATAGTATCTTTGCAGCACCAAATTAAAACGTTCTTTGCCCTATGTTAAACAGGAGATTTCTACGAATCAAAATCATGCAGGCCCTTTACGGTTACTTTCGTGATGAAAACGCCGATTTAATAACAGCCGAAAAAAACCTGTTTACATCAATAGACAAAACTTACGATCTTTTCCTTCACTTACTTTCTTTTTTAAGCAATATGCACTTTTGCGCACGAATTTCTATGGAAGAAGGCCGTGCAAAGCATCTTCCTACTAAAGAAGAACTTAATCCCAATGCAAAATTTATAAACAATCTTTTTCTTGTTGCACTTTCAGAAAACAAAGCAATTAACTCCGAGTTCACAAAAAAAACTGTAAGCTGGCAAAACGACCAGGACCTCGTACGTAAACTCTTCGGCGAATTAAAAGCCACCGGGTTTTATAAGGAGTACATGAAAAGCGGGCCTAATACTTTTACAGAAGACAAAAACTTACTGAAAGAAATTTTATCGGAGCTTTTATACGAACACGAACTCTTTAATTTCTGGTTTGAAGAAAGAAACATACACTGGAGCGATGATTTACATTTTGCTTTTGTGTTTTTAAATAAGTGGATGGACACTTTACATTCTGAAAAAGACATAACCCTCCCCTCTTTATACCGTGATGCCGAAGAAGATAAAAAATTTGTTGCCGACCTCTTTCGTAAAACTATTATGCACACAGGGGAGTTTGACGAGTTGATTGACAAACACACTAAGAACTGGGAACTTGAGCGGATTGCGCAACTCGATATTTTATTAATGAAAATGACCTTAGCCGAGATACTGTACATCAGCAATGTGCCTGTTAAAGTTTCTATGAATGAGTATATTGATCTGGCTAAGGAATACAGCACTCCGCAAAGCGGCCGCTTTATTAACGGTGTATTGGATAAAATGGTTGCCGAATTGAAACAGAAAGGCAAAATTGAAAAAAGCGGGAGAGGTTTGATGGAGAATTGATTAACCACAAAGCGAAATCAAGCTTGTTATCGTAACCTTATTATTCAGAAGAAAAATCAACATAACAGTACCTTGTCCGTTACCTTTAGTCAGAATTTGATAATATAATTGCTCTTCTTTTTTTGCTCTTTTTCGTATACCCCTGGTTTTTATATGAAAATAATTTGGTTTTCCCAATAGATTCAAAATTTCACTTTTATTCTTACCCAAATAACTTTTTCCGTCAAACAAAATTTCATCATGTTTGTTTTTCCTCACGGAATAGTTATGGAACTGCATGATGTGATTTATTCTTAGCTCAAGAATTCCGATAGAATCCTTCTCAAAATCCTGTTTCAGAATTTTAAGGGAATCTTGCTTAGTTAATTGAGAAAAACATATTTGGAAAGAGAAGAACAGAATTAAATATATTGCAGGTACGCGCATTTCAATTCTTCATTCTGTCATTCTGAATTCATAATTACTTATACCCCAGCATAAACACCACGCAACCGCTGGTAGCCGCCGAATCTCCGGCGGGGATATCGTAATCAATAAAAATTTTATTGGCAAAAGAGTAATCAAAGGAAAATTCTTTTTTATCCGTACCCGCATCTTTGCTGCTGAACATCAGTTTTCGTTTACTGGATTCCTTATCGCGGTTATACAGGTTTATTATCACATTTTTAGGAAGCGCTTCCGTATTAAAAACCAAGCGGTATTTTTCGCCGATAAATAAAGGCACCTCTATTTCTTTCATAGTAGGTTTTTCTTTATACATAATGCGCGTAACCTTGGCCAGATCGTATTTATACGGATCAAGAACTTTCTTGGCTTTGTCTTTTAAGGTTTTCTGATCGCAGGGCGCGTCGCCGTTCTGAAAAGCAGAAACCAACAGGATAAGCATAAGTACTAAGCCTGTTGAAATTAATTTATTTGAGAATATTTTTTTCATAAGTGTATTTTAAAAAATAGTCAGAAAATTATCCTTTTATAATAGCAGAGCGTATCTCCTCCAGTTTTTGCGAGAAAGAATATAATTCGGTAATTGAAATATTAAGTTTAGCAGGATCGATAACATCCGGATCGGTGGCTTTAATTTCCTTTACCGATTTAAAATTGTTGTAAATATCACTAAGCGTGGTCATTTGTTTTATCAACCCGCCAATACCCGCGTCTTTTGCTGAATGTGCTTTCAGTGCTTTAATAATATTTTCGGCAATTGCCATTTGCTCCACAAGCTTGGCTGCGATATTGGTATTTTTTTCTTTTCCGTTAACCTGCACGCCAATGTACATACTCTCAATCCAGGCGCCTGTAAATGAAATTACAGAAATGTGTTCCTGGTTATTCTCATTTAAAATATTATCTGTTTCCATCTGTATATCTACCAGCATGGCCGACAAAGAATCCTGGTTATTCATATTTTTCTCCATGCGCTGCGCAGCATTCTTAGAATCGAAAGCTTTTGCAAGGCCCAGTTCGGAAGCCAGTTCTTTACAAGATTTGAAGTAATTTTTGCTTTCCTGGTTTTGTTTATTAAGGATGCAATAACTAAGGTCGGCGCTATAAACTCCGAGATTTAAGGCTTTAACGGTTAAACTGCCTGCTTTATATTTGTTTATTTCATCCGTTTTATTGCACATTCCGCTGTAGTACTTCAGTCCGGATTTCTTAAAAATATTGGCAATTTGCATGGGTGAAGGGAGTGTGTAAGAAATCTCGTCTTCTTGTTTGTTTGCCTTGCCTGAATCGGCTGATACGACAGTTGTATCCTTCATTTCTTCCTTTTTTTCGGGTTCTCCGCCGCTGCCGCAGGATACGAGGTTAACTATCAACCCGAGGCTTAAAGTGGCTATAATCAATTTGTTCTTATAATACATATAAATCGGTTTAAGATTGTGTAAGCAAGATAGGAATAAAATCTTTACATACAAATTTTTCAAAAAAAGCCCGTGGTTTCAGGTAAAATTGTATTTTTGCACTCCAATTTAAAAGCTCAGGGCGTAGCGTAGTTGGTTATCACGTCCCGTCTTAAAGCGGGAAGGTCGTTAAAAAATGAAGTGCCAAAAGATTTTTAAATAACCCGTTCGGGGCGTAGCGTAGTTGGTTATCGCGCCTGGTTTGGGACCAGGAGGTCGTCAGTTCGACTCTGGCCGCCCCGACAAAATCAAAACCACCCGTTAGGTGGTTTTTTTTTATTTTGGAAGCTCATGTTTGTTTGCATTATATACAGTCGCTCTTTAGATAAATATTATACCGGGCATAGTGCCGATTACGAAGATCGCCTAAAAAGACATAATGTCGGGCACGAGAAATATACCAAAACAGGCATTCCTTGGGAACCTGTTTGGAAGTATGAAGTAGCTTCCCGTTCAGAAGGCAATGAAACTTGAATTAAGAATCAAAAAAAGGGGAGCCAAAAGATTTTTAGATAACCCTTTAGCATAGCGGGGTTATCGCGTCCCGCTTTAAGGCGGGAAGGCCGTCGTTCGACTCTGGCCACCCCGACAAAATCAAAGCCACCTTTTTAGGTGGTTTTTTTATTTTATAGTTTTATGTTTGCATAAAATAAAACCATGCAAAAAAAACAACTCGGAAATACAAATTTACAAGTGGCGCCGCTTTGCTTTGGGGGTAATGTATTCGGCTGGACGATTAATGAAAAAACTTCTTTCGAAATATTAGACGCTTTTACGGGAGAAGGTTTTAATTTTATAGATACGGCTGATGTTTATGCCAAATGGGCAACAGGCATCGGTGGTGAATCGGAAACGATTATAGGCAAGTGGGCAAAACAAAGAAATAATCGGGATAAGGTCATCATTGCCACAAAAGCCGGAATGATTGATGCCGTTGGAGGGATCGATATCTCTAAAAAACATATTCTTAAAGCCGTTGAAGATTCTTTAAAGAGATTACAAACCGACTATATTGATTTGTACCAAACCCACAAAGATGATTTGGCAGTTCCTGTTGAAGAAACACTTGAAGCACATCAACAATTAATTAAAGAAGGAAAAGTACGCTGGATCGGAGCTTCTAATTTTTCGCCGCAACGGTTAAAAGCAGCTTTAGAAGCAAGTAAAAAATACAATTTACCCCGTTACGAAACATTGCAGCCACTTTACAATTTATACGACCGCGAAATAGTCGAAAAAGAATTAGAGCAGATTTGCCTCGACAATAAAATCAGCATCATCAATTTTTATTCGCTTGCCGCGGGATTCCTGACAGGGAAATACCGCTCAGAAAAAGATTTAGCTAAAAGTGCAAGAGGAGCACGTGTTAAAGGCTATTTAAACGAAAAAGGTCTGCAGATTTTAAAAGTATTGGATGAAGAAGCTGCCAAATACAACTCAACTCCGGCGAGTATTTCTGTAGCATGGCTTTTAACAAGGCCTGCAGTTGCAGCTCCGATTGCAAGCGCTACAAGTTTATCTCAACTGAAAGAAATCACAGGTGCAGTGAAATTAAATTTAAGTAAAGAAACAATTGAAAATTTAAATAAAGTAAGTCAATGGTAGAGTTTAAAGCCATACTTCAGAAATTCGGACAACAGGGAGAAAAGACCGGCTGGACCTATGTAGAAATTCCCGCAAAGATTGCTCAGAAAATAAAATCCGGTTTTAAAAAATCATTCCGAATAAAGGGGAAAATTGATTCCTTCACGTTTAAAGGAGCTGTTTTACCTATGGGGGGTGGCGATTTTATTTTTGCCGTGAAAGGAGAAATTCGCAAAAAAATAAAAAAATTTAAAGGTGATAGCGTTATTTTAAAAATTGAGGAAGATAAAGCTCCCGTAAAATACAATAAAGACATGCTTGATTGTATTACCGAAGACAAAAAAGCCAAAGAGTGTTTTGATAAATTACCCGGCTCACATAAAAATTATTATTCCAAATGGGTTGAGAGCGCCAAAACCGACGCAACAAAAGCAAAACGTATTGCAATGATTATTGACGGGCTTCCTAAAGGTTGGACTTTCGGAGAAATGTTAAGGGCGGCGAGAGAAAATAAATTAACTTAATATTTTCAGCTTCGCGTATTTCAGTAATAACTGCTTGGGGCCGGAGACATCAAAATGAATGGTGGCTTTTATATTCGGGAAAATCCCTTCCAGCGTAAGTACTTTTCCAATTCCGAATTTTTCATGCTGCACAGATGTTCCTTCCCGGATACTTTTAATCACACTCGAATCAATCGGCGCGTTTTGAGAAATCGCTTTATTGGCGGAGACCAGATTTTTTCTCAAAGAAGGATTTACTTCTTTAGGTTTCAGCTGCTCCACATTCGATTTTGTTTTCTTTAAACTGATCTCGTGATCAAAGTCCCATTCTTTATTTTCACTTTTGGTTGGCGCCTCTTCGGGCATATCAATAAATTTCTCGTCAATCTCATCTATAAACCGACTCGGTTCACAAAAAACATGATTACCGTAGCGGAAACGCCGTTCTGCAAAAGTCAGGAACGCTTGTTTCTCTGCACGTGTAAGCGCTACGTAAAAAAGCCTTCGCTCTTCTTCCAACTCAGTACGGCTCTGCAAAACCATTTGCGAAGGAAAAAGATTTTCTTCCATGCCCACTACATAAACATAAGGAAATTCCAAACCTTTTGCAGCATGAATGGTCATCAAAGAAACCCTATTAGCGTCTTCTTTATCGTCTTTATTTTTATCAGCATCTGTAAGCAAAGCAATGCCCTGCATGAATTCGTCAATGGTTTTTAATTTGGTATCTGTTTCACCGGCAGCAAATAAATCTTCCGGGCTTTCAGCCTGACTTATTATAATATCCTCTTTCAATTCCTGCTCCTGAATTGTTCGTTCTGTTTCCGAAAATTCTTTAACCGCGCTTAACAACTCTTCTACGTTTTCTACCCGCGCAATTTCTTCAGGAGTTTTTTCCTTATTCAGTTCACGTAAAATACCGGAGTGGTTTATAATTTGATTCGCTGATTCGTAAGCTTCGGTTTCTTTTACAAGGTTGCCGAAACTTTTCAGCATTGTTGCAAAATCGCGAAGTTTTGTTGCAGTACCGGCGTTTATGTCAGGATTAAAATCAGTTAAATTATCAATCACTGTAAACATGCTCACATCATTATCGGCAGCAAGCAAAGAAATTTTATCAATGGTAGTTTGCCCGATACCTCTTGCCGGATAATTAATAACGCGGCGCATACTTTCCGAATCGTGTGGATTAATTGCCAACCTGAAGTATGCAAGCACATCCTTAATCTCTTTTCGTTGATAAAATGAAAGCCCTCCATAAATTCTATAAGGAATATTTAATTTACGCAATGCTTCTTCCATAGAGCGGCTCTGTGCATTGGTGCGGTACAAAATTGCAAAATCAGAATTCGCTCTTTGATTCTGCATCTTTATACTGAAAATAGAATTTGCAACCTTATAACCTTCGGCGCTGTCGGTTTCAGCGCGCATCACTTTAATTTTTTCACCCTGCGGATTATCAGTCCAAACTTTTTTATCGAATTGCTCTTTGTTATTGGCAATAATCGAGTTTGCCGCATTTACAATATTTTGGGTGGAGCGATAATTCTGCTCGAGGAATAATTTTTTTACATCGGGGTAATCCTTTTCAAAATTTAAAATATTCTGGATATTTGCTCCGCGGAAAGCATAGATACTCTGCGCATCATCACCTACGACGCAAATATTTTCGTGACGTGCCGCTAATTGTTTTACAATTACATATTGAGAAAAGTTGGTATCCTGGTACTCATCCACCAGAATGTAACGGAATTTATCCTGGTATTTTAACAACACATCCGGAAAATCGCGCAGCAAAACATTCGTATTAAAAAGCAAATCGTCAAAATCCATCGCACCGGCACGGAACAAGCGTTTTTGATATGATTCGTAAATTTGACCTATCATCGGTTTTTGCGAGGCCCGGTCATCCGACATTAAAGTGGAATTGGCAAGATAATGCTTGAAAGAAATTAAATTATTTTTCGCTGCCGAAATGCGGTTCAGCACTAATGAAGGTTTGTAAATTTTATCATCGAGATTCATTGTTTTCAGAATCTCTTTGATTGAACTTTTACTGTCGTCGGTATCGTAAATAGTAAAGTTTTTGGGATAACCCAGCTTTTCAGCTTCAAACCGCAAAATACGGGCAAAGGTGCTGTGAAAAGTACCCATCCACAAAGCTTTTGCCGGAGCCTCGCCAATGAGTTTACCGATACGGTTTTTCATTTCTCGTGCGGCCTTATTGGTGAATGTAAGCGCCAGAATATTAAAAGGATCAACACCTTTTTCAATCAAGTGCGCAACGCGATAAGTAAGCACACGCGTTTTACCCGAACCCGCTCCTGCGATAATCATCAGGGGGCCTTCGGTAAGTACAGCTGCCTCGCGTTGTACGGGGTTTAACTCATCTAAATAATGCTTGCTCACAGGACGTAAATTTCCTAAAAATTACGGGGAATTAATAGTGAAAATTCAGAAAGTTTTCAGCATTTAAGGCAAAAAATAGAACACTGTCCTGATTCTCAGGAGCGCTGAAAAATATGATAAACACTGATTTTATTATCGACGGAAATCATAAGTGATCCGCGTGCTTGAAAATCAATTATACCCGTTACCTTATTCCGCTTGCGCTTATTGTTTTTTTAATCTATCGTCGGATAAAACGCACCATCGGTTTTCAAAAATACATTCCCGCGGTAATAGTTACGAGAATTATTCTTTTCTCGATTGTTTCCGCAATAGTATTATTTTTTACAGTCACTCAAATAAATTCATTAATAGCGGATATAGCCGGGTTTTCAATAGGGCTTTTGCTTCTTTATTTAGCCATAAAAAATAAGGTTTTTGAAAAAAGGGAAAAAGGCTTGTATTACCGAGCGCATATCTGGATTGAATTAATCATCATGATTCTGTTTCTTGCACGTTTTGTCTATCGTTTTTCGGAGTATTTACTTCACATACTTCGTTTAACAGTCCGGAAGAAATGCCGAACAGCGTACAAAATTTACGCGACCCGTTAATATCTTCGGTGTTTTTAATTATTTGTGCCTACTACATTGGTTATTTCCCATACATTTTAAAACATGGAAAAAAAGAATTAGAAAAAGCAAATATTGCCGTAGAAAGCCCTGATTAAAAAATTATTCTAAAAATCTTTTTTTCATTTCAGTATCCGGTAAAAAGCAAAATTCTTTTTTAAACCATTTCTTTCGATTACGGGCAACCATATCGTAAACGGCGTCGCGAATAAACTTCGGTACAATTTTTAAAACAATAAACCAACTTTGCGGCACTTTTAAAAATTTAGAAAGATTTAAAGCCGCATCACTTTTATAATATACTTTGCTATCAATAATTAAGGCGAATGTCCCCATTTGAGAAAAATCATATCCGTGCTTCTCCAATTCAGTTTTAGCAAAATTACTTTGCAGGGCCGAAAAAAAAAGTTCGTGATTCTTTTCATGTTTTAACGTAAATTGAACGCTCCGGTTGCAAAGGGCGCAATCTCCATCGTAAAACAATATTTGTCTATTCAAACTGGACTGGTGCGATGGCGGCGGGCAGGTATTTTTTACTTCTCTCAAAAACGGATATTAACTGAGTACGGGTCTCTTGAAAGTACAATTACTTTATCAAGTAATGTAAGCGAATTCAAATCAATAAAAACAAGATTGCCGTTTACACCGCCGCACACACTGGTATGATGCGGTGGTGTAGCATTAGAAACGTTTCTATTAGCAACGTAAACCAATCCTGCCGCGTCATCAACAGCAATACCATGTGGTTGCGTACCGGTGGCAATTTCTGCATGCAATGTATTTGTAGCTAAATCAATAACCGCTACCCTTCCCTGTGTGCCCATATAGATACCATCATACGAAGTAACAAATAAAAGATTTTTAGTTACCGAAATACTCATTTCATATCCACCTGCATTTAATGGAATGCTCTTAATTAAATTATCAGTGGCCGAATCAAAAACTTTTACTGATAAATCGCCTGCATTATTATTGCCCGAACAGGAAACATAATATTTTGTCCCGTCGTGTGAGAAAATAACTTCATGCGGATTATATTGATTTGAAGGCGATGGACCGGAAATATCAAAAGCCACCTGGTTGTAACTGGCGGGTTTTGATAAACTGTCTATATTAATTTTATACAGGTAATTTCCTCCTGTCGCGGTTATAAAAAGATTAATACCATCGGGGGAAACACAACATCCGTGAGGAGCATCTGCCAGATGTACGGAATCTATGACCAACATACTTGTTAAATCACATTTTACAGCTTTACCACCGGGCCATTCAACCGCAAATAAAGATTTACTGTCGGGAGTAAAAGTCATTGTGTTCCAACTTGCGTTACCCACAAATATTTTTCCTGCATAAGAATCATCGATGGTTTTAAATCGTTTAATATAAGAACCCCCGATAAAACAAACGTACCAGTATTGTCCATCGGGTGACAATTTTACCATGTGAGGAGAAGTATTTTGTTCGGTAGCGTCAGCAATATCAATATAGCGCATCGGTAAATTTGTTTGAGCATCAAAAACAGTTACTACACGACAGCCCTGGTTAACCACATAATATTTTTTACGATTCGGATTTCCCAAAAATTTTATATTTCCTTTACTATCCGGGGCACCGGCACTGACCCAGGATTTTAATTTATTTACTTCATCACGCGTTAAAGCGTCGCCATTTTTAGGCATTTTATTGGTAGTAGTTATTCCCAAATCGGGATATGTATTTACAAAATACAACAAAGAACTGTAATCTGCACGATAAGGAATTACAACGGCCCCCGCATCCGAACCTTCAAATAATTTATTCCAGGAAGTAACATCCAATTGCCCTGCTCTGTCTGTACTATTGTGACAACCACCGCTTATACATTTACTTTGCAGGATATAGGCAATATCTCTCGGAAAATCCGTTTGGCCAATAATTATTTCATCACGCTTGCAGGAATTTGCAAATACAAAAACTGCCAATGCTGCAACAAATAAAATTTTGCGGCTATTCATGTTGAATAATAATTTTTTGACTACTGAGGCTTTTTATGTTTCCAATAGCGTCAAACATTTGTAAACTTAAAAAATAAATTCCGTTTGAAATTTCTGACAAGTCAATTTGCATTTCATTATCTTTAAAACCCATTTCCTTAATAATTCTTCCCGACACATCCACTAATTGCAATTTCTTCGGAACTACATTAAACGAATTAAACTTAATGTTTAAAATATCTGAAGAAGGATTCGGATATATACTTAACTCATTAAACAAAGTATGCTCATCAATATGATAGAAGTTGGTAGAAAGCCCTTTGTAGTAACTAAGCCCGCCGCTGTAATTACCTACAATCATATCCAGCCTCAAATCGCCGTTTAAATCATACAATATAGGTGCTGTATGTTCGCCTTCATAAATTCCGAATGAATGGGTACTTATTAAGGCAAAGGTGCCGCTCAGGTTTCCAATGATATTGTCATACAGATAAATATTGCCACACTCACTGCCTACAAGCATTTTGTAATTTCCATTCTCACTGAAAACAAAAGGCATAGCCTGTCCCAAATTACTGCAGGCACTTTGTAATACATTTACTCCGCCAAGCGCAGTACTCACCAAACTAAAAGTTGGCGCGGTTGTGGTTCCGGTATTGTGATAATAATAAATCTTTCCGGCCTGATTACCGGCGATAATATCCAGCTTCCCGTCTTTATCCAAATCAATTATTTGCGGGTACGACCTTACACCAACATGCATACCTGTCAAAAACCCTACTCCGTAACTGGCCGTTGGAGTTGATGAAAAGACAGCAGGATTACCAAAACCTGCCGTATTCATGAAATACGAAAACCGTCCGTTATTATCGCCAACTAATAAATCAGGGTCTCCGTCCGCGTCCATATCTCCGGTTGTGGGAGTCATATTTAAAATTCCGATAGTTGAAAGATTGGCAAAATCTGCGGTTACCAAGCTAAATGAAGGAGTTGTAACAGTGCCTACATTTTTAAAAAGCGCAATTTTTGAAACATAAGGAGTGCCGTAATACCCGAAATTACCAACCAGCAAATCCAAATCGCCGTCACCTTCATAATCAAACATAGTAGGATAAGCGCCTTCTCCCAGGTCGATCATACTCTCCTGCAAAAAGTTATTTTTCACAAAGTTCAACGCAGGAAAATTATCCGCATTACTGTTTGTGTACATCCAGATGTTATTTACATTTTCACTGCCCTGTATCGCCGGTGCAGCCACTAAATCACGCCTGGCATCGTTATTTAAATCCAGGTAATAAGTACACGGAAAAATACTCATCGCTACAGGTTTTCCGGGAGGGTATAATTTTGTATGGCTATCAATATGCGAGTTATTTGTTATACCGCCGTTATGCATATAAATCACCGAATCACAAACCACATCACCAAGTAAAATATCTGTCAACGAATTTCCGTCGGCATCAAAACACATGATACAAGAACCCGCATGGTGATTTGTTTTTGCCATTTGCGCACTTAATTCATTTAATATTTTGGGGTACGGACAAACAAACATGTTTACAGTACAACTGCTTTCGTTAATATCTCCCCAGCAATTATCTATTACCTGGAAAATAAGGCTGTCGCAATTATACCCCAGTTCTTTAGACTGATTTTGATGATACTCGATATTATAACCCTGCGCGTTAAAAACCAGGATATCCAAATCGCCGTCGCCGTCCATATCAGTAACTCCCGGCAACGCAACCTGGTTAACCGGTATATTGTAAGGCCCTCCGGAAACTCCAACAGGTGTATAATCACTTACTAAATAATAAGTACCGATGCCCGCGTCATAATGACCTATAGGTGTAAATTGAAAATTGCTCGGGGTAGAAATATTTTTATAAACCAAAATTCCGCCGGCTCCATTGGCATAAGTAAAAATATCTTCTTTTCCATCACAGTTATAGTCATACATGGCAAACCAAGAGTTTATCGTTGGCCAGTTATTCTGGTAATACGGATTATGGGTAAAAGAAACGATGCCGGACTGTTTATCATTTATAAAAGTCCTGATTTTTCCTCCCGATTTATCATAAACAACAAGGTCTTTAAATCCGTCATTATCCAAATCCATCATGCCCCAATTGGTAAAATTGAACCCACCCGCCCACGGAAATTTAAGTGTATTACCTGCTATGTTAACAATAATACTGCTGTCACGCTGCATGTTGGGCTGAGAAAAAACTCCCACGATAATCAGGTTAAAAAAAAATATGAAAAACAACTTTTTCACTCTAACAAAGTTACGTAAAATGACTATTAAACCACTACAAACTTTGTTAAATAAAAAAGTCCCCCAGCCAGAGGCGGAAGGACTTTTTCTTAAAAGAATCTTTACAGATTACTTTTTAGCCGGTTTAATCAATTTTTTCTTGATTGAATCTTCATGTGCA
>DATMMV010000147.1:0-3517 GCA_035569635.1 Bacteroidia bacterium
ATAATTATTCGCGGGGCCGGGCTGTCGCTACTCGCTTTTTTGCCATCTTCTGTTTAACAAAATACTGTCACGTCGGGCGGAGTCGAGACGCTTACGAAATGTCTGACAAAAAGAGCTCAAACAGGCGCTCCATCCCTAACGCAATTCTCCTTACCTTTGCACCAATGACCAAACTCAGTGTAAACATCAATAAAATTGCAACACTGCGTAATTCGCGCGGGCATAACACTCCCGATTTAATTCAGGTCGCAAAAGATTGTGAACGTTTCGGCGCGCAGGGCATAACTGTGCATCCCCGTCCTGACGAAAGGCATATACGTTATGCCGATGTTTACGATTTAAAAAAAGTAGTTACTGCCGAATTTAATATCGAAGGAAATTGCAAAGAGCAAAAATTTGTTGAGCTTGTTTTAGCGATAAAGCCTACACAGGTGACTTTGGTGCCCGATGTACAGGGCCAACTTACATCCGATCATGGCTGGGATACGATTAAGAATAAAGATTATTTAAAAGATATTATTTCTGTTTTTAAGAATGCGGGAATAAGAACGTCCATTTTTGTGGATGCTGATTTAAAAATGATAGAAGGCGCTAAAGAAACCGGAACCGACCGGATAGAATTATACACCGAGAGCTATGCAAAAAATTACCACCACAACCGCGCGGAAGCTGTAAAGCCTTTTGAACTTGCCGGCGCACTTGCTTACGAATGTAATTTAGGTGTAAACGCGGGGCACGATTTAAGTTTGGAAAACCTGCATTTCTTTGCGCAATCAGTACCGCATTTGCTGGAAGTTTCAATAGGCCACGCTTTAATAAGCGATGCGCTGTATTACGGATTGGAGAATACAGTGATGATGTACAGGAGGCAATTACAATAAATGCAATTAGCTTTCAGAAAATACGGCAGCGGACAGCCCCTTTTAATTTTACACGGTTTATTCGGGCAAAGCGATAATTGGAACTCGCTTGCAAAACATTTTGGCGAAAATGACTTCGAAGTTTATACTATAGATCAGCGTAACCACGGGCTCTCGCCGCACAGTGATGAATTCAGTTATGGGTTGATGGCGGATGATACATATGAATTTATAACTGAACATAAATTGCAAAATATAATTTTGCTCGGTCACAGCATGGGCGGTAAAACGGCTATGTATTTTGCGTTAAAGTATAAAAATATATTAAGTAAATTAATTGTTGCCGACATGGCGCCGGTTAAATACCCGCCACATCACGCAGATGTTTTGAAAGCTTTGCGTGCGGTGGCTTTTACAAAAGTAAATACGCGCAAAGAAGCCGAAACAATTTTAAACGAATATATAAGCGATTTCGGAACCAAGCAGTTTTTGCTGAAAAATATTTATTGGAAAGACACCGCCAATAACATTATGGACTGGCGTTTTGATTTGAACTCCATCACCAAAAATTACGAAGAGATTTTAGCGGAGGTTCCTGATGACACCTGTGATACACAAACACTTTTTTTACGCGGAGAAAAATCTCATTATGTAAAAGATGTTGATTTGCCGGAAATAAAAAAGCGTTTCCCGAATTTTATTTCAGAAACTATTCCCGGAGCGGGGCATTGGTTGCACGCTGAAAAACCTAATGAATTTTATGATTCAGTAATGAAATTTACAAAGCAGTAAAGTGAAATAGCGTAATATTCATTGCCTCCTGCATATTACTGCCAAAAGAAATAACACCGTCATCGTGCCCCGCCATCGCAAAAATTTTATTTTCAAGTAAATTTTCTTCTTTGGCTAACCGACTTACTTCATTGGCCATTGCCGGAGTCCCATAACTTATTTCTTTTTTTGCAGCGGGTAACTTTTTCAACAGAGATTCCCACAAACTTTTATGATGAACATGAACCACGGCATTAATTTTTTTATCCAAAAGATAAATTGCCGCATGGGTCATAGATTCCGAAGAAGCTTTCACCGGCCCGATGCAATTCACAGTGTTTTTTTCTATATCAAAAGATTCCGCATACGAGTATCCGTTAATATCCAGATTCTCAATATGTCCGGTTTGTGTTCCCGAAATGAGAAACTGGTCTTCAAAAGTTCGTTTACTGATATTGCCGTAACCTACTTTGTGGAAAGTGTCGTAGCCGATTAATTTTTTTTGAAATAAAAGATTACGCGCTTCCAACAAATCATTCATATTTTCAAGGGCAGGAATTTTTGTTTGTTGCCAGTTGCAAATAAACTTTATATAGCCTTCGTCAATCATGAAAACAGAACGTGTAATGATTTTTTATCAGCGGTGGTAATTCCTTTTTCGGTAATGATTCCCGTAATTAATCTGGCGGGTGTAACGTCAAAGGCGTAATTGGCCGCCGGAGTTTTTTCGGGACAAATTAAAATACTTTTTATTTCTTTATTATGAAGGCCTTCTACGTACTTTACTTCGTCGGCATTGCGCTCCTCGATGGGAATTTCTTTTAAACCATCATTTAGTTTCCAATCAATGGTTGAAGATGGCGCTGCCACGTAAAAAGGAATGTTGTTATCTTTTGCTGCTAATGCTTTAAGATACGTGCCTATTTTATTGGCGGCATCTCCGTTGGCAGTGATGCGATCGGCACCAACAATGGCCATATCCACCATTCCGTGTTGCATTAAATGTCCGCCGGTATTATCGGTAATTAATGTATGTGGAATATTTTCGTTCAACAATTCGAAAGCGGTTAAGTTAGCGCCTTGGTTTCGCGGACGTGTTTCATCCACCCAAACGTGTAACTTAATTCCCTTTTTATGTGCCTGGTAAATTGCCGAAGTTGCGGTTCCCCATTCCACACAAGCAAGCCATCCGGCGTTGCAATGCGTTAAAATATTTACAGGTCCGCCTTTTTTTCTTTTACTTATTTCTTCAATGATAATTAATCCGTGCTTGCCAATATTTTCGCACATTAAAATATCCTCCTGTTTTATTTTTTCTGCTTCGGCAAAGGCGGCTTCTTTAATTTTATTGAGAGGGTAATTCTGCAGTATTTTTTCCATTCGGTTCAAGGCCCAATGTAAATTAACCGCCGTTGGCCTTGTTAACAAAAGCTCGTGAATGGCTGTTTTGATTTTTTCTTTAAAATTTCCTTCGACCGCCGTAAGAGTTGCCAAATAAACCCCGTATGCCGCCGTAACACCAATTAAAGGGGCACCGCGGATAATCATATTTTTTATGGCAAAACAAGTTTCTTCGTAATTAGTTAGCGTGCAAATTTCAACGCGATGAGGTAAATACCTCTGGTCAATAACATAAACCTTGTTTTTGTCAGCAGGTTCTGTCCAAATAGTTTGATGAGATTTGTTGTTAATGAGCATATAAACAAAACTAAGGTAAAATTTTTAAATTACTCTATTAGGCCTAAAAATATGTAAATCGTCAGCATAAAGTGGACTAAATATAATTAAAAGTTAGATAGTGTTTCCAAAATTATTAAATTTAAATAATCATGGAAACAAAGAAAAAACAAACCACCGAAAACTTCATTAAAGAAGTAAGAAGAAAA
>DATMMV010000148.1:0-7247 GCA_035569635.1 Bacteroidia bacterium
TAGGCTGAATTAGTAACGTATCCATCGTATTTGTTTTGATAATCATGTGCCATTTTATTAGAGTAACGCACATCCCAAATAAACCCCTTCACGTTTCCGGCCAGATTAAATGATTCAGCAAATAAACCGTTATTGGTTTGATAGTTTGTCAATATTTTTCCGCGTATTTGCCCTTCGGGTAAAGGAGGCGCTGCCAACATATTTATTACTCCCGCCATCGCGTCAGAGCCATAACTTAAACTTGCCGGCCCTTTTAAAATCTCTACTTTGTTTACAGAAAACTCATCAACTTCAATTCCGAACTCATCAAACCACTGCTGCCCTTCCTGACGAACACCGTCGTTTACAGTAACAACGCGATTATATCCCAAGCCGCGAATAAATGGTTTGGAAATATTAGGGCCAAGAGTCATTTGATTTACTCCGGGCGAAACCGATGCGATTGCATCAATAATATTTGTTGAACTGTTTTGAAGAATGTCTTTTTGATTAACAATACTTACGGGAATAGGATTATTCCGTTGTTCAGTCGCGGAAGAAACTCCTGTTACAACAACTTCTGTAAGCGAATTGCCCGAAGTTTCCAAAGCAAAATTTACAATAGCTGTTTCACTTACGGTTATTTCTTTTGTTTGGGAGGCGTAACCAATAAGGCTTGCCACTGCCAGAAAAGTTCCTTTAGGGACATTTTTAATAATGTACTTTCCATCTGCGTCGCTTACGGCGCCTAATTTAAGGTCGGGAATATATACAGTTACACCGGTTAACGGTGCCTGGTTTGTGCTATCAGTAATACGGCCGGAGAGTTCATGTTGAGCAAAAGCACAAATGCTTAAAAGCGTGAAAATTAGTGTGAATGAATATTTTTTTAACAGCATGATGATTAAACTTTACGATTAATAAATTAAAATAAAGGTTTTCCTAGCTAAAGGGAAAGCAATAAAAAAGATAAAAAGTTTAATCAGGCTTTAGGCGGAGGGAAGGATTTTTCCTGTAATGTTTCAAAAACCGAAACGGAATTATTTTTATATTTTAAAATTTTAGTTTCTGAGATGAAATGTATTTCGGAAGGGTTGGAACACCTGTAAACAGAAGAAAAACCCGAAGATTTTTTATTTTTTGTATTTTTTAAATAATCAATTAAACTACCCGTAAAATCTTTTTCTTTTATGTCAATTTTACATATAAGAGTTACTTTATTTCCGGCCTTCTTTACTTCTTTTACGTCAATAAGAAAATTATCTAAAGTAATCTCATCCCGGCTAAGCCATTGCAGGTTTTTGTATTGTTTTAAAGTTAAAGTCAGGGTTTGGGTTCCTTCGGCATATTTATCTTTATCCATTTTTTCGGATAAAATAAACCCGAATAAAAAAACATTAAAAAGAACCGCCTGAAAAACGAAGGCAAGCAAGCAAAATAATATACCTGTTCTTTTTAATAGCATTATAACCGGTAAATATAATAAATTTGCATTATGCCCCGCATTTTAGCCATTGATTACGGTACCAAACGTTGCGGAATTGCCGTAACCGATAATTTGCAAATAATTGCTACCGGACTTACCACGGTTGCAACCGGTGAATTATTTAATTTTATTAAGGAATATACTGATAAAGAAGAAGTTATAATAATTTTAGTAGGAGATCCGAAAAAACTGGATAATACTCCTTCTGAAAGTGCGCAACATGTGGTTGGCTTTGTACGGAAGTTGGCAAAAACCCATCCTGCAATCAAAATTGAGTTGCTTGACGAACGCTTTACCTCCAGCATGGCATTTCAAACGATGATAGATGGTGGAACAACGAAAAAACAGAGACAAAACAAGGAAACAATTGATAAAATAAGCGCCACTATTTTACTGCAAAATTACCTCGAAACTAAAAAGTTTTAAAGCCAATAGTTTTTTTGTAATTTTTTTTGAATTCAACAAATATTATGCCTACATTTGCACTCCCTTTTTTAGGGGTATTGTCGTTCTTTGCAAAAATGTACTGAAAAAATTGCCGAAGTAGCTCAGCTGGTAGAGCAACTGACTTGTAATCAGTAGGTCGGGGGTTCGATTCCCTTCTTCGGCTCCTGGAGGGGGTAATACCAGAGTGGCCAAATGGGACAGACTGTAAATCTGTTGTCTTCGACTTCGGTGGTTCGAATCCATCTTACCCCACGGAGGAATGATTGACGATTTTGAAATGACGGTTTGTAAATTTAAAAATTACCAAAACGTAAATACCCGATCGTAAATCCAAAAGCGGAAGTAGCTCAATTGGTAGAGCTCCAGCCTTCCAAGCTGGAGGTTGCGGGTTCGAGACCCGTCTTCCGCTCAATAGCCCTGCAGTTGCAAGGTTATTCAGTAGCTGATGTAGCTCAGTGGTAGAGCACTTCCATGGTAAGGAAGAGGTCGTGAGTTCAATCCTCACCATCAGCTCTGCTAATGTAAAAACTAGAAATAAATAATAAACAAAAAACAAAAAAAGAAATGGCTAAAGAAAAATTCGAACGTTCCAAACCACACGTAAACGTTGGAACTATTGGTCACGTTGACCATGGTAAAACTACATTAACTGCCGCTATTACCACAGTTCTGGCTGATAAAGGTTGGGCACAAGTAAGAGATTTCTCTTCAATTGATAACGCACCCGAAGAAAAAGAACGTGGTATCACTATCAATACTTCACACGTGGAGTATGAAACTGCTAATCGCCACTACGCGCACGTTGACTGTCCGGGCCACGCTGACTATGTAAAAAACATGGTTACAGGTGCCGCTCAAATGGACGGAGCTATTCTTGTGGTAGCTGCAACTGATGGTCCTATGCCTCAAACCCGCGAGCATATCCTGCTTGCGCGCCAGGTTGGTGTACCCCAGTTGGTTGTATTCATGAACAAAGTGGATATGGTTGAAGATCCTGAATTATTAGACCTTGTTGAAATGGAAGTTCGCGACCTGCTTACCTTCTATAAATTCGATGGTGCCAACACACCGATCATACGTGGTTCTGCCTTAGGCGGATTGAACAAAGATGCTAAATGGGTTGATAAGATCATGGAATTAATGGATGCGGTAGATTCTTACATCCCGACTCCTGTTCGTGATAAAGCTAAGCCTTTCCTTATGCCTGTTGAAGACGTATTCACGATCACAGGTCGTGGTACAGTTGCTACAGGTAAAATCGAAACAGGTGTTATCAACACAGGAGAAGATGTTGAAATCATCGGTATGCAGGAAGCAAAATTAAAATCTACTTGCACAGGGGTTGAGATGTTCCGTAAAATTCTTGATACAGGTGAAGCAGGAGATAACGTGGGAATTTTATTACGTGGTATTGATAAAAAAGATATCCGTCGTGGTATGGTTATCGCGAAACCGGGTTCTATCACTCCGCACACTGAATTTAAAGCAGAGGTTTACATTCTTAAAAAAGAAGAAGGTGGCCGTCACACTCCGTTCCACAACAAATACCGCCCTCAGTTTTACATGCGTACAACTGACGTAACAGGTGAGATTGAACTGGAAGCAGGACGTGAGATGGTTATGCCCGGTGATAATGTAACAATTACTGTTAAGTTAATCGTTCCTGTAGCAATGGATAAAGGTTTACGTTTCGCTATCCGCGAAGGTGGACGTACCGTAGGTGCCGGACAGGTAACTGAAATCATTAAGTAAGAATACATAAAATTTACGGTGAATGGCAGGGTTTTATACCCTTGCCATTTTGCTGTTTAAAAAGGGTAGAGATAAACGGGCGTAGTTCAAGGGTAGAATTACGGTCTCCAAAACCGCAGATGGGAGTTCGAATCTCTCCGCCCGTGCAAAAAAAGAGTTATGAGTAAAATAAGGACATATTTTGAAGAAACAACCGAGGAACTGGTTAAAAAAACTTCCTGGCCTACCTGGCAGGAGTTGCAGGGCAGTGCCATGGTTGTGTTAGTGGCATCCGTAATGATTGCCCTTTTGGTTTTTGTAATGGACAGCAGCTTTAAAAAACTAATGGAGCTTGCTTACCAGTTATTAAACACAATGTAAATTTTTTGAAATGACGGAACAGGTAAAAAAAGAAAAAACCAAACAAATAACCCTTAAGTGGTTTGTGGTGCGTGCTATCAGCGGGCAGGAAAAAAAGGTTAAGCAATACATCGAAGTAGAGATTAACCGCCTGAAATTGGGAGATTACGTTGCACAGGTTTTAATTCCTACCGAAAAAATAATTCAGATTCGCAACGGTAAAAAAGTTGCCAAAGAACGTTCTTTTTACCCGGGATATGTTTTAATTGAAGCGGCTTTGGTTGGGGAGATTCCTCACATCATAAAAAATTTACCGGGTGTTATCGGCTTCCTGGGAGAAACAAAAGGCGGAGAACCCGTTCCGATGCGCCTCTCTGAAGTAAACCGCATTTTAGGAAAAGTGGATGAGTTAACAGAAGCGGAAGGAACTATTGCAGTTTCTTACATCGTTGGCGAATCCGTAAAAGTTATCAATGGGCCATTCAACGGCTTCAACGGAATTATAGAAGAAATTAACGAAGAGAAGAAAAAAATTAAAGTAACCGTAAAAATATTCGGGCGTAAAACCCCTGTCGAACTTGGTTTCGGCGAGGTGGAGCGCGAATAACAAAAACAAAGGCCTCTTGGCAAGATTACTACTGGCACATTTGCTGCTTCCAACTGTTAGTAATCAAAACCAAAAAGCCGAATTAAAAACAAGTAAAAATGGCAAAAGAGTTATCAGCAATTGTAAAACTACAAATCAAAGGAGGGGCAGCAAACCCTTCGCCGCCCATTGGCCCTGCATTAGGAGCAAAAGGTGTGAACATTATGGAGTTTTGCAAACAGTTTAATGCTCGTACGCAGGAATCGGCCGGCAAATTACTTCCCGTTATTATCAACGTGTACAACGATAAATCGTTTGATTTCATTATCAAACGTACACCCGTTGCAGCGCAGATTATGGAGTTAGGTAAAATTGCCAAAGGTTCGGGCGAAAGCAACCGTAAAAAAGTAGGTAATATCACTTGGGAACAAGTACGTAAAATTGCCGAAGATAAAATTGTTGACATGAACTGTTTCACAGTTGAGTCTGCAATGAAAATGGTTGCCGGAACCGCGCGCAGTATGGGTGTAAATGTTACAGGCAATTCTCCTTTTAATAACAATTAATAGAAAAAGAAATGGCAAGAATTTCGAAAAAAAGAAAAACAGCTCTATCGAAGTTCGATCAGGAAAAAACCTTTTCGGTAGCCGACGCGTCTAAATTAGTAAAGGATATCACCACTACTAAATTTGATGCTTCAATTGATCTGGCTGTCCGTTTAGGTGTTGACCCTCGTAAGGCAAATCAAATGGTTCGTGGTACTGTTTCCTTACCTCACGGTACAGGTAAATCGGTACGTGTGCTTGCACTTGTTCCTGCCGAAAAAGAAGCAGAAGCAAAAGCAGCCGGCGCGGATTATGTTGGACTCGATGAATACATTGAGAAAATTAAAGGCGGTTGGACAGATATCGACGTTATCATCACAGTTCCCCAGGTAATGGGTAAACTGGGTGCTTTAGGTCGTGTATTAGGTCCCCGTGGTTTAATGCCTAACCCTAAAACAGGTACCGTTACCATGGAAATTGGTAAAGCGGTAACTGAATCTAAGGGCGGGAAGATCGATTTTAAAGTAGATAAAGCAGGTATCATTCACGCATCGGTTGGCAAAGCATCTTTTGATGCGGCAAAAATTGCTGAAAATGCTTCTGAATTATTAAACACTATCGTAAAACTGAAGCCTTCATCGGCTAAAGGCGCTTACGTACGCAGTGTTTGTATGAGCAGCACCATGAGCCCCGGAATTGCAATTGATACTAAATCCTTTAACTAATCAGTAAAATGAAAAAAGAAGAAAAAACAAAAGTAATCGACCAGCTGGTAGAAACGCTTAACGCGAATAACAAAATCTATTTGGCTGATTGCTCTTCTTTAACAGTTGAAAAAGTAAACCTCTTACGTAAAGCGTGCTTTGATAAAAAGATTTCTATCAAGGTTGTAAAAAATACTTTGCTTAAAAAAGCATTGGAAAGGGCAGCAGACAGCCGCATGGCCGAACTGATCCCTACCTTAAAAGGAAACACGGCTTTAATGACTACAGAAGTTTCAAATGCCCCTGCAAAAGTAATTAAAGAATTTCGCAGCAAAGGCAATGATAAGCCTCTTTTAAAAGGCGCTTTTGTAGAAGAGATGATTTTCGTTGGTGATAACCAACTCGACGCTTTGGCTTCCTTGAAATCAAAGAACGAGCTTATCGGCGAAGTTATCGGGTTACTTCAATCTCCGATACGCCGCGTAATATCTGCTTTAGAAACCAAAAAAGAAGATACCGGCGCAGCCGCGTAACACGTTAAAAAAGAAAGAGAATAATTAAATTAAAAATTGAACAATTAAAAACAAATAAAAATGGCAGACGTAAAAGCAATTGCGGAAACATTAGTAAACTTAACCGTAAAAGAAGTACAAGAATTAGCAACTGTTCTTAAAGATCAGTATGGCATCGAGCCGGCAGCAGCAGCAGTAGTTGTTGGAGCAGGCGGAGGCGGAGAAGCAGCGGCAGCTAAAACTACATTTGATGTAGTATTGGTTGAAGCAGGTGCCGCTAAATTAGGTGTTGTAAAAGTTGTAAAAGACCTTACAGGTTTAGGTTTAAAAGAAGCAAAAGATTTAGTTGACGGAGCTCCTAAAGCCGTTAAAGAAGGTATTGCTAAAGAAGAAGCCGAGTCTATCAAGAAAGCTCTTGAAGAAGCGGGTGCTAAAGTTGAGGTTAAGTAAACCTTTATAACATTCGGGAGGTTTTGCCTTCTGGCAGAACCATCCCATTTGTTGTGTTTAGCGTTCTTTTTTATTAATAACTTAAATCAAATAAACTTTGGCTACAACAAAAAAATCACAGAGAATAAACTTCTCTAAAATCAAATTCCCGGTTGATTACCCGGATTTGTTGGATATACAGATTCAATCGTTCAAAGATTTTTTTCAGTTAGAAACTACGGCAGATAACCGCAACCAGGAAGGGTTGTTTAAGGTGTTCTCCGAAAATTTCCCGATTTCTGACGCACGCAATCAATTCGTGCTTGAGTTTTTGGATTATTTCATTGACCCGCCCCGTTATGCCATCGAAGAGTGTATCGAGCGTGGCCTCACATACAGTGTGCCCTTAAAAGCAAAGCTGAAATTATATTGTACCGATCCTGAGCACGAAGATTTCGAAACCATCGT
>DATMMV010000149.1:0-13312 GCA_035569635.1 Bacteroidia bacterium
AGCGGCTCTCGCGGTTAACAAACAGGCGCGAAATAAGATAGCCCAAATCCTGGAGGCGGTTGTATTTAAAACTATCTGCCAAAAAATTGTATACATAGATAATACCTGAGTAAGAATTGAGCTCGTTCTTTTTAACATAACCCGTTTTAAACATGGAATGACTCGCATCAAACTCAAAAACGTTACTGTGCATATAAAACACCAACATATCGCCCGCCACTTTAAATTCTATCTCGTGGTCGCTGGGAAAGCGGTAATCCACCCCGATACGCTTGTCAATTTTAGCCGCTTCGGCACGTAAATCATCAGCGATCATTTTTATTACATCCTTTAATACATTAAATGTATCATGCGTGTTGCGATAAACATCCTGCTTCATTACTGATTTTTCGCGAAGCAGTTTTAAAATAGTTTCTCTCTGGGCGTCGGCCATAAAAATTTATTGGGATATATAAAGATACAAAATGAAAGACAAACCGTGTGTTTTTAAATTCTTAATTAATGCTAATACGCAATGGCAAATAATACGCGCTGCTCAGAAGGTTTTCCGCTGTAAATGCAAACTCCTGTCTCCTTTTTATTGTTTAAGGGGATGCAACGAATAGTAGCTTTTGTTTCTTCTTTAATTTTTTGTTCGGTTTCGGCAGTGCCATCCCAATGCGCGTAAGTAAATCCTCCTTTTTCAAGCGCTTTTTTAAATTCATCCATCGTATTAACGGTACGATTACTTTCTTCGCGGCGTTTTAAAGCGAGGCTGAAAAGATTGTTTTGTATATCGTTTAAAAGCGCTTCGATTTTATCAGCAATTCCGGCAATAGGCAACACTTCTTTGTTTAACAAGTCGCGGCGGGCAACTTCAACAGTACCATTTTGTAAATCGCGCTCGCCGATAGCTACGCGAACAGGCACTCCTTTTAATTCGTATTCGGCAAATTTCCAGCCGGGGCGCTGTGTATCACGGTTATCATACTTTACAGAAATTCCTTTTTCCTCCAATGATTTTTTGATTGGTAAAATTGCTTCGGTAATTTTTGCGAGGCCTTCATCACCTTTGTAAATGGGAACAATTACAACTTGTACAGGAGCTAATTTGGGTGGTAAAACCAATCCGTTATCGTCGCTGTGACTCATCACCAAAGCTCCCATCAAACGAGTAGAAACTCCCCATGAAGTGGCCCAGACATAATCCAGCTTTCCCTCTTTATTTGAAAATTTTACATCAAATGCTTTGGCAAAATTTTGCCCTAAAAAATGCGAAGTTCCTGCCTGTAAAGCTTTACCATCCTGCAACATCGCCTCAATGCAATAGGTCTCCAAAGCACCGGCAAAACGTTCGTTGGCAGTCTTCACTCCTTTGACAACCGGAACAGCCATAAAATTTTCTACAAAATCGGCATACACGTTCAGCATACGCTCGGTTTCCTCAATCGCTTCTTCTTTGGTGGCATGTGCGGTATGACCTTCCTGCCATAAAAACTCGGCGGTACGTAAAAATAAACGGGTACGCATTTCCCAACGAACCACGTTTGCCCATTGGTTAATAAGCAAAGGCAAATCTCTGTAAGATTGTATCCATCCGCGATAGGTATTCCAGATAATTGTCTCTGAAGTAGGGCGAACGATTAATTCCTCCTCCAATTTTGCATCCGGATCAACCACGATGCTTCCGTCAGGAGCAGTTTTTAAGCGGTAGTGAGTAACGACGGCACATTCCTTGGCAAAGCCATCCACATGACTGGCTTCTTTACTGAAAAAACTTTTGGGTATAAACAACGGAAAATAGGCGTTTTGATGTCCGGTATCCTTAAACATCTTATCTAATGCCTGTTGCATTTTTTCCCAAATGGCATATCCGTAGGGTTTAATTACCATGCATCCTCTGACAGCGCTGTGTTCGGCCAAATCTGCCTTAACCACCAGCTCATTATACCATTTACTGAAGTCGCCTGCCCTTGTTCCTATTTCTTTACTCATAAATTGTGTTAAAACGGGTTATAATTTTGGAATACTTTTTGTACCTTTATCGTATAAAATCTTAGGGTGCAAAAGTAAGATTTAAAGATTAAGGCCATGAAAAAATTACTGATAATATTTACAAGCGTCACACTGGCACTTGTAAGTTGTAAAAACCAAACAGACGGTTTGGCTTCCTCTAATAATGCGGACGATGTTTACTACAATCCTGCAAAAGACCGTAAGCCGAATGTGCCTTCGCAGCCCGAGCAATACGTTGCCCAAAATCAGCAACAGTACGATCCTAATGCCGGAAAAATAGCAGCTACTGCGGCCGATAAAAATAACCCTTACTACAAGGATCCTAATTTTAATTACGACGATTATTACGATAACGCTTATGCAGCGCGCATACGCCGCTTCAATAATCCGCTTTACGGAACAGGCTATTACGACAGCTATAACACCAATTCTTATTTTTATAATGGTAACCCGAGCATGTACGGCAACAGTATTTACAACAGTTATAACATGGGTTATGGTAGTAGCATGTATGGTAATGGCGGTTACGGATATTACTCGCCTTCTAATTCTTTCTGGAATTCTTATTACAATCCTTACTATAACGGTTTCGGAAACTCCATGGGTTACGGTATGGGATACGGAAGCGGTTTAAGCATTGGTTACGGAATGGGCTATGGCTCGGGAATGGGTTACGGATATAATCCTTACAGCATGTGCAACATGGGTTATGGGTATGGCGGATACAATCCTTATATGTACGGAATGGGATATTCTCCCTACGGATACAGTCCATACGGTTATGGTATGGGTTACGGTTACGCAAGCCCGATGAATTACGGTGGTTATTATAACAGTTATGATTTTAACAGTAACAGTTACTCACATAATGGTCCGCGTGGTACACATAGTGGTGGAAACAGTACCACAACTTCCCCAATGCCTGCACCGCATCATATGATGATAAATCAACCAAGTGTTCAGGGTCCGCCAAGTTCTTCACCTTATAACACAGAACGCTTTAATCAGGTTTCTATTCCTAAAGAGAATTACACCAAAATTGTAGAAGCAAAAAATCCTGTTAATAATCCGATGTACGCACCGGTAAACACGCAACAAAACGGAGGTGGAGGAAGGCCTATTTATAATAATGGCGGCACTACCAATGGCGGGTATAATACCGGTGGATACACTAATCAGGGAGGTACTTACAATTACAATACGCCTCGCGGTAATGGTACAACTCAACCTACTAATACAGGCGGTGAAACACGGCCTCATAAATGGTTCAGTACAGGTGGTACAACCGGCGATAATACTAACGGAGGCTACAATAACAACAACGGTGGTTATAACAACACTCCTGCAACCGGTAAATGGGGCGGTGGTTTTGGAGGCAGCAGCGGCGGAGGTTATGGTGGAGGCAGCAGTGGTGGAAGTACTGGTGGTGGCGGAGGTGGAATTTCAAGGCCGCACAGATAATTTTTTGATTTAACTTTTCTTAACCCTTCAGCAATATATGCGTGAAGGGTTTTTTTTAAATATGAAAAAGCTTTTCGGGATAATTTTTGCAAATCTTCTGACCGGATTTATTATTGCGCAGGATGATGTGGATGCGATGCGCTATTCACAAACATCTTTTTACGGTGATTCCAGATTTATGGCCATGGGTGGCTCCTTCGGTGCATTGGGTGCAAATATCTCCTGTATGAATTTTAATCCGGCAGGAATTGCTATGTACCGCAATGGCGAATTTGTTGTTACGCCCGGTATACGTGTGCAAAATGCAAACGCTGTGCATTATGATAGTAGCAGCACCGATTTTTCCACCAAGCTGAATATTTCAAATATCGGTTTTGTAACAGCGTGGGACCAACGTAATCCTTATCCCGCACAAAGTAAATTGTATCCTAAATGGAATGAGCGCAATGCTTTTGGTATAAGTTATAACCGCCTGGCAGATTATAATTTTAATACAACCATAAACGGCAATACCTCCAACAGCAGTATTATTAATGATTTTGTAAACCTGGCGCAGGGACATTATCCGAGTAACCTTACTCCTACTTATGAAGGATTAGCTTATCAAACCTATTTAATCAATCCGCAAAGCAGCAGCGATAGCAGTCATTATTGGGGAATGATGTTGCCCAACACACCTCTACAACAACAAAAAACAATGAAACAGACGGGCAGAATGGGAGAGCTTGCTTTTTCTTTCGCGCATTCGTTTGATGATAAATTTTATCTTGGTGCTACATTAGGAATTCCCATGATAAAATATAACAGGCAATCTACCTATACCGAGTTGGATTATAAAAATGATATCAAACCTTTCCGGTCGCTTAAGTACGAAGAACAATTGCTTACTACGGGTACAGGGTATAATTTAAAGGTGGGTGTTATTTACAGAGCTACCGAACAAATCCGTGTCGGGGCTTATGTGCATTCGCCTTCAATAATAAATCTCAGCGATAATTACGAATATAAAATGACAGCCACGTATGACACGGCTATTACCTCTTCCGGTAATGTTTACTCATCCGATTACATCGGTTATTATAAATATAAATTATACACGCCTGCGCGCGCCGGTGCCAGTGCAGCTTATATATACAATAAGCTTCTTGCGGTTAATGCCGACGTTGAATTTGTGGGTTATGGTTCTGCAAGGTATAAAGACCCGGCAGGTGCTTTAAATAATATAAATTTTACCATTCAAAAAAAATATACGAGTGCTGTGAATGTAAGGATAGGAGGAGAGCTGAATACGGGTTCGCTTTTATTGCGCGCGGGATATGCGGGTTATAGCAGCCCTTTCGGTTCTTTTACCGGGAAATTTGCCCGCAGTTCGTACAGTGCGGGTGTTGGCTTTAAAAGAAAAAGTAATACTTATTTTGATTTAGGAATTATTTATACAATGTGGAACGAAAACTATTACCTGTATGATCCCGCCCTTGTACAGGCAACCAATATCCGCAACTCCGTGCTTTACTTTACTTTTACTCTGGGAGTTAAGTTTAATTAATCTATTTTATTCGTAAAAAAGCCCGTAAATACTATATTTGTAAAGACATTAATACGTTTGCACATGAGTACTGCAATTGACCACGAAAAGATTTTTGATTCGAAGCTTGAGGCTAACGATTTTGTTGAGCCCAAAGACTGGATGCCGGATAATTACCGCAAGCATCTTATCAGGCAGATATCGCAGCACGCGCACAGCGAAATTATTGGCATGCTGCCCGAAGGCAACTGGATTACGCGCGCCCCGAGCCTTCGTGCAAAAATTGTTTTACTTGCCAAAGTACAGGACGAAGGCGGTCATGGATTGTATTTATACACTGCAGCCGAAACATTGGGTGCAAGTCGCGATGAATTATTAGATGCCTTACATACAGGCAAAGCAAAATACTCTTCCATTTTTAATTACCCAACTTTAACATGGGCCGATATAGGCGCTGTGGGTTGGTTGGTTGATGGAGCCGCTATTATGAACCAGGTAATGTTGCAACGAACTTCTTACGGGCCTTACAGCCGGGCAATGATTCGTATTTGCAAAGAAGAAAGTTTTCATCAGCGCCAGGGATATGAAATTATGTGTCATTTATCATTCGGAACTTCCGCTCAAAAAGAAATGGCGCAAGATGCTTTAAACCGTTGGTGGTTTCCAACCATGATGATGTTTGGCCCTCCTGATAAAGATTCGCCGAACAGCGCGCAGGCGTTGAAGTGGAGAATTAAACGCGAAACCAATGATGAGCTTCGCCAGAAATTTGTTGACCGCACTGTTGCGCAAGCAGAATATTTAGGATTAACCATTCCCGATAAAAATTTAAAATGGAATGAGGCTAAAGGCGGTTATGATTTTTCTGAACCGAACTGGGAAGAATTTTATAATGTAATTAAAGGAAACGGTCCCTGTAACAAAGAACGTTTGGAAGCACGAAACAAAGCGCATGCAGATGGCCTTTGGGTGCGCGAAGCTGCGATGGCTTATGCGGAGAAGAAAAAAGAAAGCCTGGCCGCTTAAATTAATAAATCGTCAATTAATAAATCGTAAATAATAGTATGTCAAAAGATTCACAAGGCCCGTTATGGGAAGTATTTGTACAAAAAAAAGCGGGACAGCCTTTTGTTCATTGCGGCAGTTTGCATGCCTACGATAAAGAAATGGCTTTGCAAAACGCCCGCGATTTATATACACGACGCAGCGAGGGAATGGCTTTGTGGGTGGTGCCGGCAGCCGCTATAGTTGCAAGTAGTCCGGAAGATATCGGGCCTTTCTTCGATCCCTCCAACGAAAAAGTTTACCGCCATCCAACGTTTTATTTAATCCCGGAAGGTGTAAAGTATATTTAGTATTAAAGTATAAGGAAATAGTATAAGTATATTAGGTTGACAAATCAATAACTAAATAATTCAACAAATCAATAATTGTGAATACACAGGAAGCATTATTTAATTATATACTCCGCCTCGGCGATAATGGCCTGATCTTGTCGCAACGTTTGTCCGAGTGGACTTCTAAAGGCCCTTTTCTGGAAGAGGATTTAGCGCTTACCAATATCGCTTTGGATATTATGGGGCAGGCAAATTCTTTATTGGATTACGCTGCGAAAATTGAAGCAAAAGGAAGGACTGCTGATGCCCTGGCATTTTTCAGAAACGAACGCGAATTTTTTAATACACTTTTAGTTGAACAACCTAATGGCGATTACGCGCAAACTATGGTACGCCAGTGTATGATTGATAATTTTGAAATTTTATTTTACGGTGCGCTGAGCAAAAGCAAAGATGAAACTTTGGCTGCTATAGCTGCAAAGTCAGTAAAGGAAATTACTTATCATGTAAGGCATTCTTCAAGCTGGATAGATCGTTTCGGAAATGGCACCGAAGAAAGTCATGCGCGGGCGCAGAGGGCGTTAAATGAATTCTGGCGTTTCAGCGATGAGTTTTTTGAAATGAATGAAGTGGACATGGTTTTATTGAAAGAAGGTATCGCGGTGGACTTAGCGGTACTCAAACCTGTTTGGAAAAAAAATACAGAAACCATTTTTGCCAAAGCAAATTTAAAATTGCCTGAAACAACATTTATGCAAACCGGCAGCCGTAAAGGAGTACATACCGAACATTTAGGATATATACTGGCAGAAATGCAACATTTGCCAAGAATGCATCCTACAGCTAAATGGTAATAAAGGTACGAAGACAGAAGGATGAATATTGCAAAAAAGAAAAAGAAGTGAAAAAGATTTATCTCATATTATTTCTTCTCTCATTTAAAATTATTTTCTCACAAAATTATTCATGCCAGATTGCGCTATTGAAATATAATGGCGGCGGCGACTGGTATGCAAATCTCGAAACTTCTTTGCCTAACCTGATTAAGTTTTGTAATGAGAATTTAAAAACTACAATCAATCCTGAACAGGCCATTGTTGAGGTAGGTAGCAACGATATTTTTAATTATCCCTTTTTGCACATCACCGGGCATGGCAATATTATTTTTACGGATGCAGAGGCGCAGAATTTGCGTAAATATTTAATGGCAGGCGGTTTTTTACATGTTTCGGATAATTATGGGTTGGATAAATTTATCCGGCCTCAACTAAAAAAAGTTTTTCCGGAATTGGAATTGGTTGAACTTCCTTTTGACTATCCTTTGTATCATCAGAAATATGATTTTCCTAAAGGGTTGCCAAAGATTCATGAACATGAGGGCGCAGCGCCAAAAGGATACGGATTAATTTACAAGGGAAGACTGATTTGTTTTTACGATTACGAATGCGATTTGGGAGACGGATGGGAAAGCCCTGAAGTACATAAGGATAGCGAAGAGACAAGGCAAAAAGCATTGAGGATGGGAGCTAATATTATTTCGTACGCGTTTTTAAATTCGGTTTTCGTAAAGTGAAAAGAATAATTTGCATATTGATTTTTGTTGTAAGCGTTTTTGCAAAGAGTTTCGCCCAAAGCGATTCGGTAGCGTTTACCAATGATTTTGTACTTAAGGAAGGGGTTTATCTTTCTTATACTGATTTCCGGAAAAACATGCCTGTGCCCAAAGATGCCATACAAAGTAAAGAAGATAAAACGCAATTGGATTTTATCAGCAAAATGGTTGCAGACAATAAAGAAATTATTATTTTGTATAACGGAACAGAAAATAAATTGGAAACAAAAAAACTTTGGGGTTATTGTCAGAACAATGCGGTTTATCTTAATTACGAAGGAAAGTTTTATCGTGTACCTGTATTCGGCAACATCAGTCATTTTTTAGGAACTGTAGAAGTATACAACTACAATAATTACGGAATGTACGGTGGCATGTATGGTGGCATGGGTGGCGGAATGTACGGGCCAAGTACACCCATTAAGCAGCGCGAGATGCGCCAGTTTATTTTTGATTTTTACGGCGGCGAGATTATGGATTACACATTATCCAATGTGGAAATTTTAGTGAGCCGCGATATGAAACTATACGAAGAATTTATGCAAATGAAAAAAAGCAAGCGCCGCGATATGATGATGATGTACGTACGTAAGTTTAATTTAGCACACCCGATTTATTTTCCCACAAAGTAGTTTTTGTTTCACAAATAGCACTTGTATTCTTTGCGTTTCTGCGAGAAACCTAAAAAGTAATATTCATCTCCAACTCTTGTTTATCACGCAGCACTTTTACTTTGGCAGCATCTCCTTTTTTAAATTTAGAGAGAGCTTTCATATAGGTTTGTACTGAGTCAACTTCATCATCGCCTAATTTGATAACCACGTCGCCTTGCTTTATTCCCGCTTTTGATGCCGGTTTTCCTTCGGTAACTCCGTCTATACGCATGCCTTTTCCTTCAAAAACATAATCGGGCATTACGCCCATAGTAACTTTAAAGCTACCACTTTTTGTGTCGGGCGTTTTTGTTTTAAGAAAAGTCAGTTTGGGCATTGCATCGGTTTCTTCAATAAGTTTAACAATGTACTCCAAAACTTTTTTCTCGCCTTCGTAATTTATTTTGTTTGCATCATCGCTTGGTTTGTGGTAATCACTGTGCTGGCCGGTAAAGAAATGCAATACAGGTAAATTTTTCAGGTAGAAAGAAGTCTGATCACTCGGGCCGATACCGCTGCTGTCTTTTTTTATGCTCAGTGGACTTTGCATTTTATCAATTAAAGGAACCCAGATAGGAGAGGTGCCAACTCCGTATATAATTATTTTGTTGGTGCTATCGTTTAAGCGCCCGATCATATCCATGTTTATCATGTAATTGATGCTGTCTAATGGTAAAGTAGGTTTTTCGCACCATTTTTTAGAACCTATTAGTCCAAGTTCTTCACCCGAAAAACAAATAAATAGAAAATTATAGTTTTCTTTTTTGTTGTTGGTTGAAAAATACTTTGCCAGTTCTAAAACACCGGCAGTTCCGCTTGCGTTATCATCAGCGCCGTTGTGTATTTTACCTTCGGGGTTTGCGTCTAAACTGTTGTGGTCGTGCCCCAGGCCAAGATGGTCGTAATGTGCGCCGATTACAATGGTATACTTTGCATTGTTATTTAAAAAAGCAACCACGTCTTTTGATTTTTTTTCTTCGCCCGTTCCAATCGTATCATGCGGATGAGCAGGAGTTTTAAAGGTGAAATCGTAAATAAAACCGTTATTGCCTTTGGGCGTAAGGTTATAACTTTTAAAAGTGGCGGCAATATATTCAGCAGCCACAGTTTCTTCTGCGCTTGAAGTGCCGCGGCCTTTTAAAATATCGCCGGCTAAGAAGTTGATGTTCTTTTTTATTTCGGCTACAGAAATAGTTTGTGCAAAGTTTTTAGTACAAAAAACCAAAAGGACGGGAAAGAGGAATTTTTTAAGCATATGCAAAAGTAATGGATATTTCGGGCTTTTTGCTAAGGTAATTCTTTCAGAAAATTCAGGTAGCTCATCGGAGGATGTCCTCCTCTGGAGGGGGTAAGGGGTTGTTTTATTTTTTCTTCACTTTTTGTTTTGCATAATTCCATTCTTTAATATTTTCATCCTCAAAAACATCAACCATCAAGGCTTTTTCGCCGCCGTTTTCATGCATTTTCTTGAATGATTTTTCCCAACCTTTTCGGGAAGATGTTTTAGGTTTTAAAATGATGTAGCCTTTCTCAAGAATTAATTCAAGAGTGCCCTTAATGTTATACTTTTCAAGTAAGGTTTTTGATAATCGTACCCCTTTAGAGTTTCCGATTGATATTAATGATATGTCCATGATTACATTTACATAAATCTCGCAAATTTTTAATTTGTTGAAAAACATCATATTATAATGACTCTTGCGATTAAAACTCCACTTCAATCACTTCGCTCAGTTTGGTTTCTGCGCCCGAGTTAAAAGTTGCTTTAATTCCGTAACGATATTTATTGTTGGGATAAAGTTCTTTATCAATAAAATTGGCTGTTTTTGCATCCAATGTTTTATAAATACGCAAAGGATCATTGGCTTTTGCTTTGTATAAGGTGTAATTGTAAATTGTTTTGCCTTTCAATTCCCAAAACAGTTCAATACTTCTTGTTTCTAAACTTACTATCGATTTAAAGTTTTTTATTCCGGGTAAAAAAAGTGGTTTAAATAAAATAAAATGAGTTTCAGTAAAAGAATTATTCCCGGACTCATCAACAGTTTCAATTTTATATTGATAACTGTTTTCCGGAATTAAATTGCTGTCAGAAAATTGTTTTCTGTTTTCATTTGCTAACCATTCTTTATAAAATTTCCAATCAGCCGAATTTTCTTTTTTATAAAGTTTGTATTTTTTAACATCGTTGCTGCTGCTGTTGTGCCAGTTTAAAATAATGGAAGAGTCGGTGGGAGTGATTTTACGGAATACAATTGCTACCGGTTTAATTTTATCAGGACGAATTAATTTGCAGTACTTACTGTAATCTGAATTGTTGTAGACTTTATCCACCGCCCTTAACGTGTAAAAAATTTCTTTGGTAAGTGTTTTAAGCGAAACAGAGTCTTTAAAAGTGTTTTGTGTAAGTATTTTTCTTGTCAGCTCAAAAGGCTGTTCTTTTAAACTGTTGCAACGATAAACCCGGTAGCCGAGTAAATCTTTATCGGTATTTATGGCCCATGTAATACGTATCACGCCGTTGCTGTCAATCGTTCCGGTTGGTTCGACGGGAACAGCAGGCGGGGTTTCGTCAATCAATTTGGCATAAGTTACCATCGAGAAAGAAGAGTCGTTGTAAACATTGATCGCACATATTTTGTAATAATTAGTTTCTAAAGGTTGCGTGTCGCTGAACAAAATTGTTTCGGACGGTAAAGCTTTTGAAATACAAGTATAATTTCCCCCTTTTTTTTCACTCCTTAAAACAAAGAAACTCTTTAATAAACTTTTATCAAAACTTTCTGCCATATGAAATTTCAAAAGCACAGAATTATTTTTGACTATTACCGTGCTGTCAATGAAAGGATATTCATTAAAATCAGGCTTGCCCTTACCACTCACCAAATTAGAAGGCTTGCTTAATTCACCAAAGTAGGAAATCCCCCTTATTCTATAATAAAACTTTTTATTATTTGCCGGAATACTGTCGCCGTACACAGATTCGCTTTTGCCCTCATCGTATTTTGTGGTAGAGCGGATAAAAGGCGATTTATTGACTATTTTGTAATTTATGCTGTCTTCCGAACGTTCAATCCAATAACCGGCATAATCTTTTATAGTTTTTGTAACAAAATTCAAAATAACTTTTCTATCTCCGAATTTTGCATTTAAGGTTTCTATTTTTTGAAGTGCGCTTAATTCTTTCGGATTTACTGCTATAATGGCCGACGTATATTTTATGTTTTTCGGGACATTCCATAATGAAACGCGATACACATAAACTTCATTTTCGTTAAAGGTGCTGTAGCAAATGTAAAGCCCGTTTGCAACAGATAATTCTTTATACAAATCGCATGATTTCATAGACATGCCAAAAATCATTTCTTGTTTTTGAAAAGTAGTTTTCGGGTTTGATGAATATAAACTTGCAAGTAAAAAAGATGCAGATTTATTTTTTGCCAGTAAAGATTTCCAACGCTCATCATCTTTCTTCCATGGCATCAGTGGTAATGAATTTAGTTGAACAGCATTTTTAAATTTTACAGAATCCGCACCGCCTTCCATATATTGGTCAAACGAAATACGCTCTACTTTATATCCGTACAAATTTCCCGTTTTCCATAAATTTTCATTGCCCGGTGCCCAGCGTAATTGTATGTTTCCTTTTTTTACGAAGGAAAGAACTGCCATATCCGGCGATTTGGGCAATTGCGCAAAAATGAAATTGCTGAACAATAAAGCTATATAAATGAATTTACCTTTCATTTTAATTGCTGATAGTACAAGCGTTTCCTAATTCAAAAGCACAATCAAAATGTCCGTGGAAGACACCCAGAAAATCATAATTAACAGCTATTTCTCCGTTAACGTGACTCGGGTTGGGAAATTTCCCACCTAACATAGCAGCGGCAGAGACAGTAACCAATGTTACATCAAAGTCGGCACCGAAAAGTGTACCACGCGCACCAATATTTCCCCATAATGATGCATACACATCTCCCTGTGCGTACCAGCCGTTAAATCCGGCTCTTCCGGTTGAGCCTGTGCAATGCGCATTGGAGCCGTAATTAATTGCCATTACATCAAATCCGGCCATAAGCCCTAAATTATAATACACGCTAAAATCAGATAAACCAAAACTACCGCTATTGCCTGCGTTTAAACTTGCGCCCATTACAAGCCCGTTACCATTGGAAGCTTTGGTGACATTCCTTGTATCTGCAAAACCGTGACCGAATATATTCTCAACTTGCGATGGAGGTTGTGGAATAGGTTCCAGTTGATTTCCCAACATGATATAAGCGTTTAGTATTGCAACTCCTGCAAGATTTACATTTACGCGGTTATAAGGCTTTCCGAAATTTATATACCAAACAGATTTATCAGTATGCATTTCCGCTTGCCCTTGTGCGCTTACACTTGTCAGATTAATTTTTGTATTGAGCAATGCGTGCATCACATCATTTTGATGATCGTATATAAGTGAGAAAGCAACTTTAACGGGCTGAGAGGATTTTACTATGGGTACACGGTCGTTTATTTTAACAAACATAAAGGCGTTGCCGGCAAATTTTATACTTCCTAATCCTCCGCTGTTTGTAAACAAAATCTCAAGTGCCACGTCGCCGTTAAAAATTTCGTTGTTGGGATAAGCACCTAAAGTAACACCGGCTTTAATTCCAACACCAATCGTACTATCGGGAATATAATTTTGCGCACTACCGAAAGAAGAATTATAAAGCGAAGC
>DATMMV010000150.1:0-24183 GCA_035569635.1 Bacteroidia bacterium
ATTATCAAAACAGGCATGGGTAACATTGCAGCGTCCTCCACCGGAAACCAGCACTTTTTGCAAAAGCCTGTTTGATTTTTCGAGTATAGTAACGGAAGCTTTAGGGTTCAATTCTGCAGCATTGATAGCAGAAAAAAAACCGGCTGCTCCACCGCCAATGACCACTACTTTCATTTTTGCCCGTTTTGCTCTTTGTTAAGTATGCGGGTAATATATCTCTCGGAAGGAAGAAGGGCATTTTGTATTCTTTTTGCGTAATGGATACTGTCAATGATCTCTTTTTGCTTTTCTTCGATGATCTCTTTTTGCTGTGTAATTTCCTTATTTGCTTTTTTCTTTTGTAAAAAACTACGATAAGCAAAAAAAGCAAATGAAATTACAATAACTAAAATTCCGCACACGCTCCATATTACTATTTTTTGTTTTTTACTTTCGGCCGCGGTTACGGCTTCTTTTTTCTCTTGTTCGGCTTTAGCAACAGCTTCCTTCTTTTCATATTCGTAATTCATTTCTATTCTTACATTCTTCTTCGTATTTTCTTCATTAAAAATACTGTCTTGCATGGCAATAAAAGCTTTGTAATATTTCAGCCCGTTTTTGTAATCGCCTTCGTTTTGAAAAATTTCACTTAATATTTTATTTGAATTTTCAATTTCAATTTTCATTCCCGATTCGCTACCAATTTCCAATGTTTTAAAAGCAAATCTTTTTGCTTCCTTATAGTTTTTTAAACGATTGTTTATTTTAGCCTTCGTATTATAAGAGAGAGCAAGGCCCTGCCTGTCATTGAGTTTTTGCCTCAACAAAATAGATTTTTCGTTAAACTCAAGGGCTTCCTTCTGGTTATTTTGTTCCGAATAAATATTGGCAATATTATTTAATGTGGTTGCGATGCCACGCTCATCGTTTATCTGCTTTCTTATTTTTAAAGCCTCTGTATAAAATTTTAAAGCGGTGTCGGTTTTATTCTGATCCCGGTAAAGCACAGCTATATTATTTAAAGAGGCGGCAATTCCGTAATAATCGCTTATCTCACGTTTAAGTTTTAAGGATTTATTATTGTACTCAAATGATTTTTTAAAATCCTTCAGGTCTTTGTAAATAATGGCCACATTGTTTAAAGAAGCTGCGGTATTTTTTTTATCGCCCGTTTCTTCTCTTATTTTTAAAGATTTTAAACTGTAATCAAGTGCCATCGGGTAATTACCCTGTTCATTATAGGATATGGCAATATTAGCAAAAGAAGCGGCCATTCCGGGTTTAAAGTTCAGTTTATCCGACAGGCTGAGCGCCCGTTTACTGAAGTAAATACAGGTATCGTACTTACCACTTTGACCGAAATACCTGCCTATGAGAATTAAATTTTTTGCTTTATTAGTATCATTTTTCTGAACCTTTAAAAGATTCAGTGCCGAATCAAGTTTTCTGTTTTGTGCAGGCAGAAAATTTTTAAAGACAAAAAAAATGCAAAAAAGAATCAGATATTTTCTTTTACCATTCACCAAGCGAAAGTAGGGAAATAAACCTGAAAAATTAAAAACCTATATAATAGGTAAAATTGATTCCCGCGTTCCACAAATGAATGCCAATGGGCGACACGGTTGTGATATCCCGCGTAAACTGTATCGGACAATGGGTTCAATCTTTAAAAACATGTATTCATTTAAGCGGTAATCTATACCGGCGCTGATAACAGGAGAAAACAACATTGGAGTAACGTACCCCGATTTTATAATCGTTTTACTGACCGGAACACCGTTACTGTCTTTACCGGTAAAATATTCCCTGGGCCTATACATTCCGCTTAGCAGCATTCCAACCGAACCCGTAAGCCGTATCCTGTTTTTTCCTACAAGACAAACGAGTTTTAAAGGCACGTCCAAGCAATTGTAAGTATAAATCGTTTTTCCGGATGAAGGTGGTGCAGAATTACCATTATAAGTCCAACCACGTCGCGGATCAGCTATATCATAATAAACTGTTATTTTTTGTCTGAAATCCTTTATTTGAGTATTGAAATCCTGTTTCAAAACCGATAAACTTATTATACATAAGGCAAAAACTTACGCCGCCTGTAAATCCTAATTTAGGAAGGTCAATATTATTATACCGGGTAATTAAATCCGCAGATGTTGAAGTTACATCATTGTTTTTTAAGTGCCTGTAAGCCACATCGGGCGAAAAACAAAAACCAAAATACAGATCGTAATCGTTTGCGGTTTTGAATTTGGGTTTTGGTTTGGTTGTTTCCTGAGCTGAGCAAAGGGAGAATGTGAAAAAGAAAATTACAAAGAGAGAAGTGTACTTTTTTCTTAAATACATTTGGTAAAAATAGGAAAATATACCTATGTATGGTTGTTTTTACAGGAGGAATTACTTCGTATTCTTTCAGAATACTTGGATATGCGTTTCTGTAAATCGGCTTTTTCTCGTGTTTTTATTTTTCTAATTAAACATTCATTCAATAATTTTCTTTAAATCTTCGTCTTCTAAAAAAGGTTTAAAGCTTTCACTTGTCTTTATGGATTCTTTCCAATTTGAATCCAATTGAATTGCTTTCTTCAACGCTTCCAACATACTTTCCTTATTACCGAGTCCTGCGAAAGAACGTCCTTTGGCATAATATGCATTCGAATAATCTATATCAAAACTCAATGATTTATTTGCAGCATTTAAAGCTTCATCGAATTTTTTTAAATTAATTAATGCGACACTTATATTAGTCCAAACTATTGCACTATCAGATTTTAATTCCACACCTTTATAAGATGCATTTAAGGCTTCTTCATATTTATTTAAATTTATTAAAATATGTCCTTTTGTAATCCAGGCATTTCCATGATCTGGTTTTAATTCAATAGTTTTATTGATTGCGATTAAAGCATCTTCGTATTTCTCCAAATTACATAATATTATTGCTTTATTATACCAGCTTTCATCAAAATTTGGCTTTAATTCTATTGCTCTATTAACAGCTATTAATGCAGCATCGTTTAAATTTAAATTAATCAATGTATAACTTTTATTGAACCAAGGTAAGTCATAATTTGGGTTAATTTCGATAGCTTTATTTAAAGCAATCAATGCTTCATTTTGAAGATTTAAATTTTGTAATATAAACCCTTTGCTTGTCCAAGAATACTCATAATCAGCTTTAAGTTCAATTGATTTATTTTGTGCAATTAAAGCTTCTTCATATCTTTTTAGCCGATTTAAAGCTATTCCTTTATTATAATAAATTAAATACAAATTATCATAATTGTTATACAAGGAGATAATTTTATCATATTGCTCAATGCTTTTCTCGGGAAGACCCATATTTGTATAAGATAACCCAATATACAAAAAAGCGTTAGCTTCTGCATTTGAAGATTTAGAATTTTTTGCCAAAGCATTTTTCATACAAGAAATAGTTTTTTCATATTCATTCTTGCCATAGGCATCAATTCCTTTTAGATACCAATCTTCTGCTGTATATTCGTCTTCAGTCTTGGCACTTTTTAATTGTTCATTAAATTCACTAAACTTCTTTTTTGTTTCTTTATCAATAGAACTTGTTTCGCTTGGTATAATATTTTTTTCAATTATTTCTTTTTCCAATTCCACCTTCTTTTCTTCCAACTTCTTTAACAAATTGTCATCAGCGTCCTTAATTTGACTTGACAAATAAAGCCTCATGTAACAATATCCGTAATACAACCCAAAAACAAAAAAATAAACAATACAACAAATAGCAAATAATTTTAGAGAACTTTCATTCTTGTCTATTGAATACATTACATAATTTCCGGCAGAAGTTAAATATCCGGGGATATTTTTAAGTTCAACAAGGCCTAAACCAATTATTATTTTTGTAAGCCAATCTGATATATCAGCAAGGTTATTATTCAATACATATTCAGCTTGAGAGTCGTTATTTTGACGTTTAGGTATTCCGAAGAGAATCCCAAGAAAGAATCCTGAAACATAACATGCGGCTGCAAATAAAAAAGAAAAGCAAATGAACCGCCATCCAAGTCTACTCATAAATATTCCGTACCCAATAATTCCTAAAACTCCTGTAATGATGCCTCCGGTAGCACTAGACTTAAGGTTTTCACGTATTTTATCAAAAATTTTATCCTTTCCTTCTGTAAACTTTCCACGAACAGCCATAAATATCAGTTAAATGTATATTATAAACAGGCTAAAATATTGAAAAATTACTTCGTACAAAAAATTATTTTGATCTTTTATTAAATTAAAACTCCCCGCTCCCCAAAAATCAATCCACTTCTTTTGGCTTTTTGTCTAAGAAATGGCCTGAACGGGGTATCTTATTAACATTCAGGTAAAAAAAGTTCAAAAAAGTTTGCAGGTTTCAGGTAAAAAAATGTACCTTTGCCCTCCCTTAAAATGGGGTATAGTGTAAATATAGATTAAGAAACAGAAAATCAACAGGTTAGAAGATGCCAACCATACAACAATTAGTAAGAAAGGGTCGCGTAAAAGAGGTTTACAAGAGTAAATCGGCTGCTTTAAACTCAGCTCCGCAGCGTCGTGGCGTATGTACCCGTGTGTACACAACCACACCTAAAAAGCCAAATTCTGCCCTTCGTAAAGTGGCAAAAGTGCGTTTAACAAACCAACAGGAAATTATCGCCTACATTCCCGGAGAAGGTCATAATTTACAGGAACACAGTATCGTGTTGGTACGCGGTGGCCGTGTGAAAGATTTACCCGGAGTACGTTACCACATTGTGCGTGGAGCATTAGATACCGGCGGAGTTGAAGGACGTAAACAACAACGTTCAAAATACGGTGCAAAAAGGCCTAAAGCCGGTGCAGCCGCTAAACCCGCAGCTAAGAAGTAACTTGTCCTGACGAAGGTCAGGATCTCGAAACAAAAAGATTAAAAAGAAAAGAACAGATATACAATGAGGAAAACGAAAGCAAAAAAACGCCCCCTGTTACCCGATCCAAAATTTCATGATCAGTTGGTAACCCGTTTCATCAACAGCCTTATGTACGACGGTAAAAAGAATACCGCCTACGAAATATTTTACGAAGCCATTGAAACCGTTGCAAAACGTACAAATGAAGACGGGCTTGAAGTATTTAAAAAAGGTTTGGCTAACGTTACTCCACAGGTGGAAGTTCGTTCCCGCCGTGTAGGTGGTGCTACTTTCCAGATTCCTTCTGAAGTTCGCCCTGCCCGCAAACTGGCTCTGGCTATTAAGTGGATGATTACATACTCGCGTGCACGCAATGAAAAATCAATGGCTCAGAAATTAGCTGGCGAAATCGTGGCTTCTTCTAAAGAAGAGGGTGCAGCGTTTAAAAAGAAAGAAGATGTACATAAAATGGCAGAAGCCAACAAGGCTTTCTCGCATTTCAGGTTTTAATTAGTAAGATAGAGAGAAAAAGATAAAATGAGCGATTTACATTATACAAGAAACATCGGAATTGCAGCCCACATCGACGCAGGTAAAACTACCTGCACCGAGCGTATATTATATTATACAGGTGTTAATCATAAAATTGGTGAAGTACACGACGGTGCCGCTACTATGGACTGGATGGTACAGGAGCAAGAGCGTGGTATAACCATCACTTCTGCAGCTACTACTTGTTTCTGGAATTACCGCGGTAATAAATACAAAGTAAATATTATTGATACACCGGGCCACGTAGATTTTACAGTTGAGGTTAACCGCTCACTGCGTATTCTTGACGGTTTGGTATTTTTGTTCTCAGCTGTTGATGGTGTTGAGCCTCAATCAGAGACAAACTGGCGTTTAGCTGATAATTATAATGTAACCCGTATCGGTTTCGTTAATAAAATGGACCGCCAGGGTGCTGATTTCTTAAACGTAGTTAAGCAAACAAAAGAAATTTTAGGAGGTAACGCTGTTCCTTTACAATTACCAATCGGTGCTGAAGAACATTTTATTGGTGTGGTTGATTTAATTAATAACCGCGGTATTGTCTGGAATGAGGAAGATAAAGGAATGACTTTTAAAGAAGTTCCTATTCCCGATGATATGAAGGAAGAAGTTGCCGAGTGGAGAGAAAAATTATTTGAATCGGTTTCTGAGTTTGATGATAATATCATGCAGAAATTCTTCGACGCTCCGGATACTATTACTGAAAGAGAAGTTTTAGACGCATTGCGTAAAGCGTGCATCGCCAACAAAGTAGTTCCTATGGTTTGTGGTTCTGCTTTCAAAAACAAAGGCGTACAAACTATGTTGGATTTGGTTATGGAATTAATGCCATCTCCAATGGACAAAGATCATATTACAGGTACAAATCCTGATACAGGCGAAGAAGTTACACGTAAGCCTGATGTGAAGGAACCTTTCACTGCTTTAGCTTTTAAAATTGCAACTGACCCGTTCGTTGGACGTCTTTGCTTTTTCCGTGCTTACTCGGGGCGTTTAGATGCAGGTTCTTATGTATTGAATACCCGCAGTGGTAATAAAGAGCGTATTTCACGTATTTTCCAGATGCACGCCAACAAACAAAACGCTATTGATTTCATCGAAGCCGGAGATATTGGTGCTGCCGTTGGATTTAAAGATATTAAAACAGGAGATACTTTGTGCGCAGAAGCACATCCTATCGTTCTTGAAGCAATGAATTTCCCTGAGCCTGTAATTGGTGTTGCTATCGAACCAAAAACACAGGGTGACTTAGATCGTTTAGGTGTATCCTTAAACAAATTAGCTGAAGAAGATCCTACTTTCCGCGTTAAAACCGACGAAGATTCTGGGCAAACTATCATCAGCGGTATGGGTGAGCTTCACTTAGAAATTATCGTTGACCGCTTACGTCGCGAGTTTAAAGTAGAAATTAATCAAGGAGCGCCTCAGGTAGCTTATAAAGAGGCAGTTACAACAACCATTGAGCATCGCGAAGTATACAAAAAACAAACCGGTGGCCGTGGTAAATTTGCTGATATTTATGTTGAATTAGGCCCTGTGGATACGGATTGGGATTTCTCTAAAGGAGATTTACAATTCGTTAATGAAATTACGGGTGGTAACATTCCCCGCGAGTTTATCCCTGCGGTTGAAAAAGGTTTCAAATCATCATTAGCTAATGGTGTTTTAGCTGGTTTCCCTTTACAAAATTTAAAAGTTACTCTTTCCGACGGTTCTTACCATGCAGTTGACTCGGATGCACTATCGTTTGAGATTTGCGCACGTGCAGCTTACCGTGAAGCTTTAGGAAAGTGTAAACCTATTTTACTTGAGCCTATCATGAAAATTGAAGTTCTGTGCCCTGAGCAAAACATGGGTGATGTAGTTGGTGACTTAAACCGCCGCCGCGGACAGATTGAAGGTATGGATAGCAAAGGAGTTTCCCAGGTTATTAAAGCAAAAGTTCCGTTAGCCGAGATGTTTGGTTACGTAACGCAATTACGTACATTAACCAGCGGTCGTGCTACTTCTACCATGGAATTTTCCCATTATAGCGAAGCACCTAACAATGTTGCACAGGAAGTAATTGCTAAAGCAAAAGGTAAAGGAAAAGCAGAAAAAGTTTAATCAGATATATAAGCTTAAAGATGAGCCAAAGAATAAGAATAAAACTAAAATCGTACGATTTCAACTTAGTAGACAAGTCGGCCGAGAAAATTGTAAAAACGGTAAAGATGACCGGTGCTGTAATTAACGGGCCAATTCCTTTACCTACTCACAAACGTGTGTTTACTGTGTTGCGTTCACCGCACGTAAATAAAAAACACCGTGAGCAGTTCCAGGTTTGTACATACAAGCGTTTGCTTGATATCTACAGCTCATCATCAAAAACAGTTGACGCCCTGATGAAATTGGAGTTACCAAGTGGTGTTGAGGTAGAAATTAAAGTTTAGTTTGCTGAAGAAAAAAATAAATAAATCGTAAATAATAAAATAAGTAAATAAAAATGTCTGGAATAATTGGTAAAAAAGTAGGAATGACCAGCTTCTTTGAGGCCTCTGGCAAATATGTGCCATGCACTGTTATAGAAGCAGGTCCTTGCGTTGTTACGCAAGTAAAAACCAAGGAGAAAGACGGCTACGAGGCTTTGCAATTAGCTTTCGATGAAAAGAAAGAAAAGCACACCTCTGGCGCCATGAAAGGTCACTTTGCAATTGCAAAAACCACTCCTAAACGTAAATCTGTTGAGTTCAAAGGCTTTGAAGAAGTTAAGAATTTAGGAGATGTTGTAACTGTAACGGTATTTGCCGAAGGTGATTTTGTTAATGTAGTGGGCACCTCAAAAGGTAAAGGCTTTCAGGGTGTTGTAAAACGCCATGGCTTTAGCGGAGTAGGCCACGCAAACAAATCTCACGGTCAGCATGATCGTGAAAGAGCACCCGGTTCATTGGGAGCTTCTTCTGATCCTTCACGTGTAATGAAAGGTATGCGTATGGGCGGGCACATGGGAAGTGTACGTGTAAAAATGCAAAATTTGCAAGTAGTAAAAATTATGGCCGAAAAAAATCTGCTTCTGGTAAAAGGTTCTATACCCGGTGCAAAAGGCTCTTATGTAACAATTGAGAAGTAATAGAAGTCATGCAAGTAGAAATAGTAAATATCAGCGGCAAAAAAACCAGCAAAAAAGCTGAGTTAGCAGATGCCATATATAATTCCGAGCCTAACGACCATTGCATTTATCTGGATGTTAAACAACATTTAGCCAATAAACGCCAGGGTACTCACAAATCGTTAGAGCGCGCCGAAATCAACCGTACAACCAAAAAGCTTAAACGCCAAAAGGGTACCGGTGGGGCTCGTGCAGGTTCCATGAAATCTCCTTTATTCATTGGTGGTGGCCGTGTATTTGGTCCCCGTCCTCGCGATTACTCTTTTAAATTAAATAAAAAAGTAAAACGTGTGGCACGTGTATCGGCTTTAACATATAAAGCAAAAGATAACGCTATTATGGTTGTTGAAGACTTCAACTTTGAGGCTCCTAAAACCAAGAATTTTGTTGATTTATTGAAAAACCTGAACTTGTCTGATAAAAAGACATTGGTTGTATTGCCGAATACAAATGCTAATGTGTACTTATCATCACGTAACATTCAGGGCACTCAGGTTATCAAAGCTTCGGATTTAAACACGTACGATATCATGAATGCAAACAATATCGTTCTGGCAGAAGGTTCTGTAAAAGAAATTGAAAACATTTTAAGCTAAGAGAAAATGGAAGCATTAGTAAAACCCATCATCACTGAAAAATACACTGCTGAAGCGGACAAGTTTAACCGCTATGGTTTTGTAGTTGATAAAAGGGCAAATAAATTAGAGATTAAATCCGCCGTTGAAAAAATGTACGGTGTTAACGTTGTAAAAGTTAATACCCAACAATACGTTGGTAAAGTTAAAATGCGCAACACAACCAAAGGCATGGCCGTTGGCCGTGTTAACCGTAACAAAAAAGCGGTGGTTACTTTGAAAGAAGGCGATAAAATAGATTTTTACGCAAGTATATAATTAGTTAGAATCAGAAACAATGGCACTAAAGAAATTAAGACCACTAACACCCGGACAGCGTTTTAAGCTGGTAAGCGATTATTCGGAAATTACTGCAAGTAAACCCGAAAAAAGCCTCGTTGCATCACAAAAAAGATCTGGTGGTCGTAACGACACTGGTAAAATGACTATGCGCTATATGGGCGGTGGACATAAAAAAGCATACCGTATCATCGATTTTAAAAGAGATAAAGACGGAGTTGCAGGAACAATAAAAAGCATCGAGTACGATCCTAATCGTACTTCACGTATCGCTTTGGTTTATTACAAAGACGGAGAAAAACGTTACATCATTGCGCCTCAAGGTTTACAGGTTGGTGCAACCGTAATGTCAGGTAAAAAAGCTACTCCCGAAGTTGGAAACGCTATGTTCTTAGCTGATGTTCCTCTCGGAACTATCATCCACAATATTGAATTACGTCCCGGCCAGGGTGCAGCGTTAGCACGCAGCGCAGGTTCTTATGCACAGCTTAACGCACGCGAAGGAAAATATGCAGTATTACGTATGCCTTCAGGCGAGGTTCGTATGATTCTGGTTACTTGTAAAGCTACTATCGGCGCGGTTTCTAACCCCGACCATAACTTAGAACTATCAGGTAAAGCCGGCCGCAAACGTTGGATGGGCCGTCGCCCCCGTACCCGCCCTGTAGCCATGAACCCTGTAGATCACCCGATGGGTGGTGGTGAGGGTCGTGCATCAGGCGGACACCCACGCTCGCGCAAAGGTTTAAAAGCGAAAGGATTGAAAACACGTTATCCTAAAAAAGCTTCTAACAAACACATTATAGAAAGAAGAAAAAAATAGAAATTAAGGTTTAATGGTTCCCGTAAAAAGGAATTCAAAACAAAAAACAAAATAAAATGGCAAGATCACTAAAAAAAGGACCCTTTATCGACCACAACCTGGCCGGAAAAGTTGAGAAAATGAATGGCGGAGGCAAAAAATCTGTTGTAAAAACATGGGCTCGCCGCTCAACTATTCCACCCGAGTTTGTTGGACACACGTTCGCAGTACATAACGGAGCTAAATTTATCCCTGTTTATGTAACCGAAAATATGGTAGGACACAAGTTAGGCGAGTTCGCCCCTACCCGTGTATTTAAAGGCCACGCAGGACATAACAAAAAATAATATTAAGTAGATATATAATATCATGGGCAAAAGAAAAAGATTAGTCGCCGATGCTCGCAAAGAAGCTAATAAAAGCTCTTATTTTGCGAAGCTGAACAACTGTCCTACCTCACCACGCAAGATGCGTATGGTAGCCGATTTAATTCGCGGTAAGGAAGTTTACAAAGCACTCAATATATTAAAATTCAACACTAGGCACCCCGCCAAACGTTTAGAGAAATTATTAACCTCTGCTATTTCCAACTTCGAACAAAAAACTGGCGCAAAACCAGAAGAAAACAGCCTTTTTGTTACTTCAGTAATGGTTGACAGTGCGTTGATGATGAAACGTATGTTACCCGCCCCTCAAGGCAGAGCTTACCGTTTAAGAAAACGTTCAAATCACGTAACTTTAGTAATTGGTTCAAAAACTTCAACAAAATAAAATGGGACAAAAAGCAAATCCGATAGGCATTCGATTAGGTATCATCAAAGGTTGGGACTCTAACTGGTTTGGTGGAAAAGATTATTCTGAGAAACTGGTAGAAGATCAAAACCTCCGTAAATATTTAAAAGCACGTTTGCCAAAAGGCAGTATCTCTAAAATTGTTATAGAGCGTACTTTAAAACTTATCACTGTTACCATTCACACAGCCCGTCCTGGTATCATTATCGGTAAAGGCGGTAAAGAAGTTGACAAATTAAAAGAAGAGTTAAAGAAAGTAACCAAAAAAGAAATTCAAATCAACATATTTGAAATTAAACGCCCTGAGTTAGACGCGCGTTTAGTTGCAGACAGCATTGCACGCCAGATCGAAGGACGTATTTCCTACCGTAGGGCTGCAAAAATGTCAATCGGCTCTACTATGCGTATGGGCGCCGAGGGCATTAAAATAAAAGTATCAGGCCGTTTAGCCGGTGCAGAGATTGCCCGTTCTGAGTGGTATAAAGAGGGACGTACTCCGTTACATACGTACCGCGCTGATATTGATTACGCCGTTGGAGAAGCTTTAACATCTTACGGTTTAATCGGAGTTAAAGTTTGGATTTGCAAAGGAGAAATTTACGGTAAACGCGATTTATCTCCAAACCAGGGAATGGGCAAAGACAAAAAACGCGAAGGTGGAAAAGAAGGTGGAGCTCCTCAACCTAAATTCGGCGGCCGTGGCGGAAAAAAAAGAAGGGACGAAAACGAATAATTAATTTTTAGAACAAGAAATTTAAGAAGATAACATCATGTTACAGCCAAAAAGAACAAAGTTCAGGAAAATGCACAAAATGAAAATGAAAGGCAAAGCCAAACGTGGCGACCGTTTAGCCTTTGGTTCATTTGGCATTAAAGCACAGGAAGAATGTTGGGTTACTGCCCGTCAGATTGAAGCTGCCCGAGTGGCCATTACCCGTTTCATGAAACGTGAAGGACAGGTTTGGATTCGTATTTTCCCTGACAAACCGATCACCAAAAAACCTGCAGAGGTTCGTATGGGTAAAGGTAAAGGTAACCCCGAATTATGGGTTGCGCCGGTTAAAGCAGGCCGCATTTTGTTTGAAGCAGAAGGAGTTTCTATCGCAACCGCAAAAGAAGCTTTGCGATTAGCAGCTCAGAAATTACCGGTAACTACTAAGTTTATCGTAAGAAACGACTATCACGAAGAAAAAGCTATTTAATAAAAGAATACAATGAAACAGAAAGACATTGAATCCCTTTCAGTAAAAGAATTGAAAGAAAAATTACACGACGAAAAAGGCAACTTAAGTAAGTTGAAACTAAACCATAAGATTTCTCCTGTTGAGAATCCTATGACTATTCGTAGTGCGCGTAAACTGGTAGCCCGCTTAAGCACCGAGCTTACTAAGAAAAACAAAGCTTCAAAATAATTAACAGAAAGCCTTGAAAATGGAAAACAAAACAGAAATAACAACCGAAGTAAGAAATTTCAGAAAAGAAAAAGTAGGTGTGGTTACCAGCAACAGAATGACAAAATCAATTGTTGTGGCAGTAGAGCGTAAAGTAAAACACGCTAAATACGGGAAGTTCCTTAACAAAACTTCAAAATTCGTTGCGCACGACGAAAAAAACGAGTGTAACATCGGCGACACCGTTCGCATCATGGAAACCCGCCCTTTGAGCAAAACAAAGTGCTGGCGCCTGGTAGAAATTTTAGAGAGAGCTAAGTAACAATTATAGAATAAAAGGGTTATATAATTATAGAGTTGAAATAAACAAATCAATAATTTACTAACTCAATAACTGAGAAAAAATGGTACAGAACGAATCAAGATTAACAGTAGCGGATAACAGCGGAGCAAAAGAAGTGCTGGTTATTCGTATTTTAGGCGGTACAAAAAAACGCTATGCATCGGTAGGCGATAAAATCGTGGTTACTGTAAAGCATGCATTACCTTCCGGTAACGTAAAAAAAGGAACCGTTTCTAAAGCTGTAGTAGTGCGCACTGCAAAAGAAATCCGCCGGCATGATGGCTCTTACATACGCTTTGATGATAACGCTTGTGTGTTGATCAACGCTACCGACGAGTTACGTGGTACCCGTATTTTTGGCCCCGTTGCAAGGGAATTACGTGAAAAACAATTCAGCAAAATTATTTCATTAGCACCCGAAGTGCTATAATTTATACGTGAGATGGAAAAAATAAAGTTCAAATTAAAAAAAGGTGATTTAGTTCGGGTAATATCGGGCGAATCTAAAGGCCAGGAAGGTAAAATACTGGAAATCGATACCAAAAAACAGAGAGTGTTGGTTGAAGGTGTTAACATGATATCTAAACACAGCAAACCCAGCGCTAAAAACACCAATGGTGGTATTGTTAAGCAGGAAGGCTCTATCCATGTTTCTAACCTGATGTATGTAGAAAATGGCAAAACTGTACGTTTGGGCCGTTCTGCCGACGAGAAAACAGGTAAAGTAGTTCGTATTTCTAAAGCAACCAAGGAGGTAATTAAATAATGGCAACAACAAAATATATTCCAAGGCTTAAAACGAGGTACCAGACTGAGGTTGTACCGGCCTTAAAAGATAAATTCAAATTCTCATCGGTGATGCAGGTTCCGAAACTGGAAAAAATTTGCATTAACCAGGGTGTGGGCGACGCGGTTTCCGACAAGAAACTTATTGAAAGTGCGGTAAAAGAAATGACGATGATTACCGGGCAAAAAGCGGTAGCTACTTATTCCAAAAAAGATATTTCGAACTTTAAATTACGTAAAGGCGTTGCGGTTGGTGTACGTGTTACATTACGTGGCAATACCATGTACGAATTTTTAGATCGTTTAATTTCCGCAAGCTTACCCCGTATCCGTGATTTCAAAGGTATCAACGCAAAAGGTTTTGATGGTCGCGGTAATTACACATTGGGTATTCCTGAGCAAATCATCTTCCCTGAGATTGATATCGATAAGGTAACAAAAATGAACGGTATGGATATTACCTTCGTTACTACTGCGAAGAACAACGACGAAGCAAAAGCATTATTAACAGAATTCGGATTTCCGTTTAAAAAATAAAGAATGGCAAAAGAATCAATGAAGGCCCGTGAGGTCAAAAGAAAACGCCTGGCAGATCAGTACAAAGCCAAGCGCGAACAATTAAAAGCAGAAGGTAAATGGGATGAGTTGCAAAAACTTCCCCGTAACTCTTCTCCGGTAAGGCAGCGCAACCGTTGCAAATTAACCGGCCGCCCGCGTGGTTACATGCGCACCTTTGGTGTAAGCCGTGTTACCTTCCGCGAAATGGCTTTGTTCGGTTTGATCCCCGGTGTAACTAAATGTAGCTGGTAAAAAAAGAAAAAGAGAGAAAATATTGTTAAACGTATAATTGTTCTGTTTAACGGAACAAGATACCAAAACCAAAAAAATGACAGATACCATATCAGATTACCTTACCCGCGTAAGGAACGCTATCAAAGCGAATCACAGGGTTGTTGAAATTCCTTCTTCAAACCTGAAAAAAGAAATCACAAAGATTCTTTTCGAAAAAGGTTATATCCTTAACTATAAGTTTGAGCAAACAGAAAACCATCAGGGCCTGATTAAAATCGCCCTGAAGTACCATCCTGTTACCAAACAATCGGCTATCCGCCAGTTGTTGCGCGTATCCAGGCCGGGTTTGCGTAAATACAGTGGTGTTACAACCATGCCACGCGTATTAAACGGGTTGGGTGTTGCCATCGTGTCAACTTCTAAAGGTATTATGACCGATAAAGAAGCCAAAAAACATAATGTTGGCGGCGAAGTATTGTGTTACGTTTATTAATAAAAGGAGGAAACAAATCATGAGCCGAATAGGAAATTTACCGATAGAAGTGCCGCAAGGAGTAGAAATTAAAATCGAAAAGAGCACTGTAACCGTAAAAGGAAAGAAAGGAACGTTAACACAATCTTTCGATCCGGATATGGCTATTAAAACCGAGGAAGGAAAACTACATGTAGTTCGTCCAACTGAGCAAAAACGCCACAAAGCATTACACGGTTTAACCCGTGCGCTTATTGCCAATATGGTAAAAGGTGTTTCTGAAGGTTATAAAACCGAACAGGAATTAGTAGGTGTAGGTTACCGCGCAAGCAATAAAGGAAATATCCTTGAGCTTAGTTTAGGTTACTCGCACAACGTAATGTTTGAATTACCTGTAGAAATAAAAGTTGTTACCGCTACCGAAAAAGGGCAAAACCCTAAAATTATTTTAGAATCTTGCGATAAACAATTAATCGGAATGGTTGCCGCTAAAATACGTTCGTTACGTAAACCTGAGCCGTACAAAGGAAAAGGTATCAAGTTTACAGGCGAGATTTTACGTCGTAAAGCAGGTAAATCAGCAAGTAAAGCATAAGTAAAATATTAACCGGGATTTCTGCAAAAACGGAAGTCGAAATGAAAAAATAAAAAATGGGTCTCACAAAAATTGAAAGAAAAAAACGCATCCAGAAAAGGATCCGTAAAAAAATATCAGGTACGGCTTCTCACCCGCGCTTAAGCGTATACCGCAGCAATGTGGCTATCTACGCGCAGGTGATTGATGATCGTAGCGGAAAAACTTTAGTTGCTGCAAGCTCTTTAGAAAAAGAGATTAAAGCAGCAAAAGCTCCTAAGTCTGAACTGAGCCGCATGGTGGGTAAAGCCATCGCAGCTAAAGCTAAAGCCGCCGGCATTGAAGCAGTTGTATTTGACCGCGGAGGTTACCTGTATCACGGTCGCGTGAAAGCACTTGCAGAAGGTGCACGTGAAGGTGGGTTAAAATTCTAATTATACATTAAACAGAATAAAGAAATGTCAAAAGAAGTTGTAAAAAGAGTAAAGTCAGCCGAGATCGAATTAAAAGACAGGCTTGTTGCCGTAAACCGCGTTACTAAAGTAACCAAGGGTGGTCGTCACTTCAGCTTTGCAGCCATTGTGGTTGTAGGAAACGAAAAAGGCGTTGTTGGTTTTGGTTTAGGTAAAGCAAACGAGGTTACTGACGCTATAAGCAAAGGTATTGATGATGCAAAGAAAAACTTGGTAAAAGTTTCTATGTTCAGCACTACTGTTCCGCATGAGCAAAACGGTAAATTCGGAGGTTCGCGCGTGTTTTTAAAACCGGCCTCTGCGGGTACCGGTGTAATTGCAGGTGGTGCGATGCGTGCCGTTTTAGAAAGCGTAGGTATTAAGGACGTACTTGCAAAATCTAAAGGAAGCTCAAACCCTCACAACGTGGTAAAAGCAACTTTGGATGCGTTAATGAAAATGCGTGATCCTATCAGCGTGGCACAACAACGCGGAATTTCATTAGATAAAGTGTTTAACGGTTAATATACAAAACCATGAGCAAAGTAAGAATTACACAAATAAAAAGCGCTATTAAACATACCGCCAGGCAACATAAAAACCTGGAGGCGCTGGGCATTAAAAAAATGCACAACCCGGTAGAAAAAACAGTTACGCCGCAAATTATGGGGATGATTGCAAAAGTGAAGCATTTATTAAAAGTTGAAAATATCTAAGAGATGAAATAGCGAGAGCTATTCCGTCTGACAAAAACGAAAAAGACACAACAGATGAAACTAAACGATTTAAAACCTGCAAAAGGTTCGGTTAAAAATAACTACCGTCGCGGTCGCGGACAAGGTTCGGGTGGTGGCGGAACTGCTACACGTGGTCATAAAGGTGCTCAGTCACGTAGCGGTTACTCACGTAAGCGTGGTTTTGAGGGCGGACAAATGCCTTTACAACGCCGTGTGCCTAAGTTCGGGTTCAAAAATATTAACCGTGTTGAGTATATCGGTATTAACCTTGATGCTATCCAAAGATTAATTGAAGGAAAAAAAGTTGCCGAAATTACTCCTGAAGTATTAATGAAAAACGGTTTGGCCGCTAAAACAGATTTGATAAAAATCCTGGGCCGTGGCCAACTAAAAACTAAAGTAGACGTTAAAGCGCATGCTTTTTCAGCTTCGGCAAAAACTGCTATCGAAGCAAAAGGCGGTTCTGTAACTACACTAGATTAATTTATGAAGAAATTTATTTCAACTATACAAAACATCTGGAGGATTGAGGAGCTCAGGCAGCGAATATTGCTTACCCTTGGTTTAATCCTGATTTACCGTTTAGGCTCTTACGTAGTGCTGCCCGGTGTTGATGCAACCGCATTGGCAGAGGCACGTAGTCGTGCAGACCAGAGCGGCATCCTGGCTCTAATCAACATTTTTGCGGGTGGGGCTTTCAGCCGTGCTTCCATTTTTGGTTTGGGTATCATGCCCTACATCACAGCGTCTATCATCATTCAGCTGTTAGGTATGGCAGTTCCTTATTTCCAGAAAATGCAGAAAGAAGGAGAAAGCGGCCGTAAAAAAATTAACCAGTACACACGCTTTTTAACAGTGGGTGTTACAGCTATTCAGGCTCCGGGTTATATTGCAACGCAAATTACCAATTACGCGGGTGTTGTTCCCAATGCTTCTTCGTTCTGGTACATTCAATCTATTTTAATTCTGGTAACGGGTACTATTTTCGTAATGTGGTTAGGTGAGAAAATCACCGATCGCGGTATCGGAAACGGTATTTCTTTACTGATTATGATTGGTATCATCGCGCGTTTGCCTTTTGCTTTCTTCTCGGAGTTAAGTCACCGTTTGGAATCACAGGGTGGTGGATTAATCATGTTCCTCTTAGAAATTGTGTTCCTGATCGCTGTAATCATTTCTTGTATTCTCTTAGTTCAGGGCACGCGAAGAATACCTGTGCAGTTCGCTAAAAAAATTGTTGGTAACAAGCAGTACGGTGGTGTTCGCCAGTACGTTCCTTTAAAGGTGAACGCAGCGGGTGTTATGCCGATCATCTTTGCCCAGGCTATTATGTTTATTCCGGCAGCTATTGCCCAAATGGGCAGCAGCAAAGGCGGTGGATTCTTAAGCACCTTTACCAATCACTTTAGCTTCTGGTACAATTTTGTGTTTGCTTTGTTAATTATCGCGTTTACGTATTTCTACACCGCCATTATGATTAACCCTAATCAATTGGCCGATGATATGAAGAAAAACGGCGGCTTTATTCCCGGTGTTAAACCCGGTAAAGCAACTGCCGCTTTCATCGATCAGGTTATGTCTCGCATTACTCTGCCCGGTTCAATATTCCTTGCTTTAGTGGCTATCATGCCTGCTTTTGCAATGCGTTTGGGTATTACTAACGAGTTTGCCAATTTTTACGGCGGTACTTCATTATTGATTTTGGTAGGCGTGGTATTGGATACATTACAACAAATTGAAAGTTATTTATTAAACAGGCATTACGACGGTTTAATGAAGAGCGGACGAATAAAAGGCAGGGCGCCGGCAATGCAGGTTCAAAGCTAAAAAGAGAGAAAGAGAAGAATGGCAAAACAGTTAGCGATTGAACAGGACGGAACCATTTTAGAAGCGTTGAGTAACGCGATGTTTCGTGTGCAGTTAGAGAATGGTCACGTAATTGTGGCCCACATCTCGGGAAAAATGCGCATGCACTACATAAAAATACTCGTGGGAGATAAAGTTAAATTAGAAATGTCTCCCTATGATTTAACAAAAGGAAGAATTACATTACGTTATAAATAACCAGAAAAAATGAAAGTAAGGGCATCTATCAAAAAAAGGAGCGCCGATTGCAAAATCGTTCGCCGTAAGGGTAAATTATACATTATCAATAAGAAAAACCCAAAATTTAAACAACGTCAGAAATAAATTAGTAATTTTGCAAACTTTTAAATAGAGTAAAAAATGGCAAGGATAGCAGGTATTGATCTACCAAAAAACAAACGCGGAGAAATAGGCTTAACCTATGTGTACGGCATTGGCCGTAGCAGGGCTCAAAAGATCCTTACCGCATGCGGTATCGACTGGAACAAAAAAGTAAGCGAATGGAGCGATGCCGAACAAAACGCCATCCGTAAAGTAATTAACGAAGGTTTTAAAGTAGAAGGTGCGCTTCGCTCAGAAACCCAACTTAATATCAAGCGTTTAACCGATATCGGTACTTACCGTGGCACACGCCATCGTAGCGGCCTACCGGTTCGTGGCCAACGTACAAAAACTAACGCGCGTACACGTAAAGGTCGTCGTAAGACAATTGCCAACAAGAAAATGGCGGTTAAATAGTAATTAAAGAATTCAGAATAATAAAAGAATAAAAGAAATGGCAAAACAACAAGATCAGAAGGCAGGAGCTGCTCCCTCAGCAAAAACAACGTCTAAGAAACGCGTGGTTAAAGTTGAAGCGGTTGGCGAAGCTCACATTAACGCTACCTTCAATAACATTATTATTTCATTAACCAACATGAGCGGGCAGGTTATCTCCTGGTCAAGTGCAGGTAAAATGGGGTTTCGTGGTTCTAAAAAGAACACACCTTACGCGGCTCAAATGGCATCGCAGGATTGTGGTAAAGTTGCTTTTGATGCAGGTTTACGTAAAGTAAAAATTTATGTAAAAGGCCCGGGCGGTGGACGCGAAAGCGCTATCCGTAGCTTAGGAACTGTAGGTATCGAAGTAATGGAAATCGTAGATATCACTCCTGTTCCGCACAACGGTTGCCGTCCTCCTAAAAAACGTCGCGTATAATAAATCGTAAATAACAAAATCGTAAATAGTAAATAACAATGGCAAGATATACAGGCCCAAAATCAAAAATTGCAAGAAAGTTTAAAGAGCCCATCTTTGGCCCGGATAAAGCTTTAGAGAAAAAACCGTATCCTCCCGGACAACACGGCTTAGCTAAAAAACGCGGCAAAGTAAGTGAGTATGGAGTTCAGTTAGCTGAAAAACAAAAAGCAAAATATACTTACGGTATTTTAGAACGTCAGTTCGAGCGTATGTTCCACCTTGCTCAAAAAGCACATGGTATTACCGGTGAGGTTTTATTACAACTTTGCGAATCACGTTTGGATAACGTTGTATATCGTTTAGGTATTGCCCCTACCCGTTCGGGCGCGCGCCAGTTAGTTGGCCATCGTCATATTACCGTTAATGGCGAAGTAGTAAACATCGCTTCTTACCTGGTTAAACCCGGAGATGTAGTTAGTGTTCGCGAAAAATCCAAATCGCACGAAGCTATTGTTAACTCGGTTTCCGGCGCAACCAATAAATATTCCTGGTTAGATTTTGATAACAAACACATGACCGGTAAATTTATTAACCGCCCCGAAAGGCAACAAATACCGGAGAATATTAAAGAACAACTTATCGTCGAGTTGTACTCTAAATAATAGTTGAATAAATAAATGGTTGGTTGTTGAAATACAAATCATAAATCAACCAACAATTAGCAAATAACAATTAACAATTAAAATATAAACAACATGGCAATATTAAACTTCCAACGCCCCGATAAAGTGATTATGCTGAATTCGAATGATTTCGAAGGACAGTTTGAATTTCGTCCTTTAGAGCCGGGTTTTGGTATAACTATTGGTAATTCTTTACGCCGTATTCTTTTATCGTCGCTTGAAGGATTTGCTATATCGTCAGTAAAAATTGACGGTGCCGATCACGAATTTTCTACTATTAAAGGTGTTACAGAAGACGTAACTGAAATTGTTTTAAACTTAAAACAAATCCGCTTTAAAAAACAAATAGACAATCACGATTTCGAAAAAGCTACCTGTACTTTTTCAGGTAAAGACACTATCACTGCCGGCGATTTAGGAAAATTCCTGAATGGCTTTATGGTACTGAATCCTGATTTGGTTGTAGCACATTGCGAGAACAACGCGAAAGTGAAAATGGAAGTTACCATTAACAAAGGCCGCGGTTACGTTCCTGCTGAAGATAACAAACCAAGCAACGCTTCTCACGGTTTAATCGCAATCGACTCTATCTACACCCCGGTTAAAAACGTAAAATACTTTGTAGAGAACTATCGTGTAGAACAAAAAACCGACTACGAAAAATTAATCATTGACATTACTACCGACGGTTCCGTGCATCCTAAAGATGCTTTGAAAGAAGCCGCAAAAATCCTTATCCATCACTTTATGTTGTTCAGCGATGAGCGCATTACACTGGATACAGAAGATAAGAAGAAAGAAAACGAATTTGATGAGCACACCTTACACATGCGTCAGTTACTGAAAACCAAATTAGTTGATTTGGATTTATCAGTACGCGCACTGAATTGCTTAAAAGCTGCCGATGTGGAAACATTAGGAGAGCTTGTTGCTTTCAATAAAAACGACCTGTTGAAGTTCCGTAACTTCGGTAAAAAATCACTTACTGAGTTAGAAGACTTAATCGCAGCAAAAGGATTACAGTTCGGAATGAACGTAGGAAAATACATGTTAGATAAAGAATAATTATAGAGTTAAAGAGTTGTTGAATTGTAGAATTAATCAATAACTCAATAACTGAAAAAATCAATAACTGAATCATGAGACACGGAGATAAAATAAACAACTTAGGCCGAACCAGTTCACACCGTAAGGCAATGTTGGCCAATATGGCTTGCTCGCTTATTGAACACAAGCGCGTATTTACAACAGTTGCAAAAGCAAAAGCTTTACGCGTTTACGTTGAGCCACTTTTAACTAAAAGCAAAGAAGATACTACGGGCAGCCGCCGTGCTGTTTTTTCTTACCTGAAAAACAAAATAGCCGTTTCTACTTTGTTTAAGGATATCTCTCCGAAAATTGCTGACAGGCCGGGTGGATATACGCGTATCATTAAAACAGGCCACCGTCCCGGTGACGCTGCTGATATGGCCATGATTGAGTTGGTTGACTTTAACGAGTTATACAGCAACAACAAAAAAGCTTCCGGTACAGAACCCAAAAAGAAAACAACCCGTCGCGGAAAAACCAAAAAAACAGAAGCGAAAGCGGAAGGCGAAACTACCGAAACAAAAACAACAGAAGAATAATTTTTATTCTATTTATAAAGAAACCCCGTTCAGCGATGTCCGGGGTTTTTTGTTTTAAACTATCTTTGATTTGCAAAATGCCACTCTCTGATTTTATAAAGCGAATTCGTGTATTTGCGTTAGCGATTGTAACGGAAAGCCCGCAGCGAACTGTTGGGAGCGAGGACTTGCAGTGTAAAGCGCGGCCCACCCTGATTATTACGAAAAAAACTGCATTTTCATGGTGGGAAACGCCCGCAAAAAAATTACTCTTATCTCTCCTCTTTCTTTCCCTGCTTTCAACAACAAAATCGCAAAACTATACCATAAGCGGAACCATAAAAGAAAAAAAAACCGGCGAGCTCGCCATTGGCGCTACGATTTATATTAAGGAGCTTAAAAAAGGAACTACCACAAACAATTACGGTTTTTATTCCATCTCTCTACCTAAGGGCAATTACTCGCTTATTTGTATGTACCTCGGGTATAACACTTACAGCGATAGCGTAACCCTCGATAAAAATATTTCGCTTGATATTTCTTTAACGCAAACAAGCCTCGAGATGCAGGAAGTAGTTGTGAGCGGAGAAAGGCCTGATCAGAACATCAAAAGCTCACAAATGAGCACGATTACCCTGGATATGAAACAAATCAAATCCTTGCCCGCTTTTATGGGCGAGGTGGATATTTTAAAAACCATTCAACTTTTACCGGGAGTGAAATCGGCCGGTGACGGGCAAAGCGGATTTTACGTTCGCGGAGGCGGGCCCGACCAGAATTTAATTTTATTGGACGAAGCTGTTGTGTACAATGCTTCCCATTTAATGGGGTTCTTCTCAGTGTTTAACGGCGACGCAATTAAAAATGTAACCCTGACTAAAGGCGGAATGCCTGCACAATACGGCGGGAGGTTATCTTCTGTACTTGATATAACCATGAAAGATGGCAACAATCAAAACTTACAGGTTGACGGAGGAATCGGGTTAATTGCTTCACGTATAACCGTGCAGGGACCGATAAAAAAAGACACCAGTTCGTTTATTATTTCGGCAAGAAGAACTTATGTGGATGTAATTACAAAACCCATATTCGATCATCTTAAATCGGAGTTTGCCGGAACCTCCTATTACTTTTATGATTTAAACACAAAATTCAATTACCGCATTAATAATAAAAATTCATTGTACCTGAGCGGGTATTTTGGTAAAGATGTTTTCTTATTTAAAGACAAGCAGGCCGGATTCGGTGTACAAACTACCTGGGGCAATGCAACCGCCTCTTTACGATGGAGTCATATTTACAGCTCAAAACTTTTCTCCAACACTTCTTTAATTTATTCCTACTACAATTTTTCTTTCAGTGCATTGCAGGATAATTTTGAATTCAAACTTTTCTCCGGAATTCGAGATCACAATGCGAAAGTTGATTTCAGTTGGTTTCCTAACGGAAGGCACAGTATAAAATTCGGGGCCAATTATGTGTTTCACATTTTTATTCCTACCAACGCCTCCGCTAAAGAAGGGCAAACCCAATTTGATTTGGGCGCCATCGTAAAACTTTACAGTCATGAAGGCCATGTGTATGCCGGAGATGATTGGGATATAACCGACCGTTTGCGCGTAAATGCGGGAGTGCGCATGAGTTATTTTGCACACGTAGGGCCGTTTACACGTTTTGTGAAAGACCCTCTTCTTAAAACAACCGATACCGTTGTTTATTCGGCCGGAAAAAAAATTACCGATTACCACGGGCTTGAACCCCGAATTTCTTTGCGCTACGAATTAAGCAGGTCACTCTCTTTAAAAGCCAGTTATACAAAAAATTACCAGTACATACATCTCGCTTCTTTATCTGCTGTATCGCTTCCCACCGATGTATGGATGCCCAGCACCGATTTAATAAAGCCACAAATTGGAAATCAATATGCTTTAGGTGTGTTTAAAAATTTTAGGTCAAATATGTTTGAGACTTCCATTGAAACATATTATAAAACCATGCAGAATTTAATTGAATACAAAGAAGGCGCGCAGCCCCAAGACAATGTAAAAGACAATCCCGATAACTCTTTTACATTCGGAAAAGGAGAAGCGTACGGGGCAGAATTTTTCCTGAAAAAACGAGAAGGTAAATTTACGGGTTGGATTGGTTACACACTTTCTTGGACAACACGCACATTTCCGGAAATAAACAGCGGAAAAACTTATTTTGCAAAATACGA
>DATMMV010000151.1:0-27532 GCA_035569635.1 Bacteroidia bacterium
GGGGCAAATTCAAATAACTCTTTGTGCTTATCGTAATCTAAAGTTAACGCGTTTTGTAAATGAACCAATGCTTCCTGTTTTTTACTGAGACTTAACAGCATCGCACTCATACGATAATGCAACTCGGCTACTTCCGGAAATTGTTTTACAGCTTCCTGCAACATTTCCAAAGCTTGCGGCGCGTAATCTGCTTCAAATAATAAGTCGGCATAATCCAACCAGATATCCCAATCGGGATAATGTAATTCAATTACTCTTGCGTAAGCGTCGCCAGCTTCTTCAAAAAAACCAAGTTTTCGCTGCACATCGCCAAACACGTACCAGTATTCGGGTTCCTTGTTATTTAATTCAAGTGCCTTTTTTAAATAGTGAATTCCTTCGGTAAGCCTGTTTTGTATATCAAGTACAATACCTATTGCAAGCCATGCATCGGCAAACTCAGGTTGTTTTTTTATACATTTATTATAGTACAAAAGGGCGCTCTGATAATCATTCATTTGCTCATAGCACTCTCCTATATAATAGTACGCTGTGGGATCCGGTTCTTCGTGGTCGAATGTTTCTTTATAAATATCAATTGCTTCGTTAAAGCGATTAAGACTTGCCAGGGCGTTTGCTTTATTAAAATAAGCTGAAGCAAATTTTTCGTTTATCGCGATCGCGTAATCGTACGATTCAAGCGCTTTATCATGCTCGCCTGTTTTGCTGCAGCATAAACCGAAATTAAACCAGGCAAAATGGTTGTACGGATTTTCATCAATCAATTCCTGAAAAAATGCAACTCCGTCTTTTAATTGTTGTGCAGCATCAAAAGCAATAAACAATTCGCTTAAAGCATAATCGTTTTCCGGATTATGTTTTGCCGCCTTCTTTAAATAATAAATGGCATCTAAATATTTTTCCTGGCTTAAAAATTCTGTTCCCAAAGCAACCATCACATCATCGGGCTGGTCGGTATAATTAAGCGCGGTTTTATAATTTTCCACAGCCTGTTCACTAAGGCCCATCTGACTGTAAATATATCCGCGGGTAGTATAAATATCGGGATTGGAAGGTTCCACTAACTCCACATCATTTAAAAGTTTTAACGCCTCCTGTGTTTTTTGGTTGTAAGCAAGAAACTGAGCGCGTGCAATTTTAAAATCGGCCACATTGGGATAGCGGTCTAAAGCAAAATCAATGGCCTTTTTTAAATTAGCGGGGTTGCCCTCGTTAAAATAATAGTCGATTATCTCTTCCAGCTCATCCGATTCAAAATAATACACCCCGTCGTTTACGAGCATATCTTCAAAGCGCTTCACTAATTTATTGATATCGTTATCGTCGGGGGTATTTCCCGGTAAATCATTTTTCTCCATACTTAAAAATTAAGCCCTCTTTCATCACATTTTTCTTTGTCACCGGGATTAAAAGAACGAACAGTTGAAATTAGTCAATTTTTACTGAATACAAAAATATCTTTTTTTAGTTTTTGGCAGACAATTTTTTTAAACATATCTGCGTTGTAAATGTTAAGAAAAAAAGGGATGATATCTGCCTAATGAATTTAATTTTGTAAAAAAGAAATTGTAAGTGACTTTAATTAAATCTATCTCCGGAATAAGAGGAACCATTGGTGGTATTGCAGGCGAGGGCCTTACGCCTCCTGATGTTGTAAAATTTGTATCGGCATACGGTACCTGGATAAAACAAAACCAGAAAGGAAAAATCAGTATTGTCATTGGCCGCGACGCGCGCCTGTCGGGGCAAATGGTAAATAATTTAGCTGTTTCGGCTTTATCAGCCTTGGGCATTAATTGTATTGATTTGGGATTATCAACTACACCCACGGTAGAGGTTGCGGTAACCGAATTGAAAGCGGGCGGAGGAATTATTATTACCGCAAGCCATAACCCGAAACAATGGAACGCGCTTAAACTACTGAATGAAAAAGGAGAATTTATCAGTGAATCCGACGGGCAAAAAATTCTGTCCATTGCCGAAAAAGGAAATTTTGAATACGCGGATGTGACTCTTTTAGGAAAAATTACCGAGCGTACAGATTTATTGAAAATACATATCGATAAAATTTTAAAACTGCCCTATGTGGACGTAAAAGCCATTCGCGCAAAAAAATTAAAAGTGGTGGTTGACGCGGTTAATTCAAGCGGTGGATTTGCCGTGCCGCAATTGCTGGAAGCGTTGGGTGTTTCAGAAATTATTAAACTACATTGTGAACCAAACGGACAATTTGCACATAACCCCGAGCCATTGCCTGAGAATCTGCGCGATTTATCAAAAGCGGTTACAAAAAACAAAGCGCATTTAGGAATATCGGTCGACCCGGATGTTGACCGCCTTGCGCTTGTTTGCGAAGACGGGGAAATGTTTGGCGAAGAATATACTTTGGTAGCCGTTGCCGATTATGTGTTGCAACATCATAAAAAAGGAAATACGGTTTCTAACCTCTCCTCTACCCGCGCCCTGCGTGATGTGACGGAGAAAGCCGGAGGTAAATATGCCGCATCGGCAGTTGGCGAAGTAAATGTGGTTTCTTTAATGAAAGAAAGTAAAGCCGTTATTGGCGGAGAAGGAAACGGAGGAATTATTTTGCCGGAACTTCATTACGGAAGAGATGCTTTGGTTGGTATCGCGATTTTCCTTACGCATTTGGCAAAGTTCGGTAAATCTACTTCGGTGTTGCGCAAATCATATCCCAATTATCATATTTCAAAAAATAAAATTGAGCTTACGCCTGAAATAAATGTAGATAAGGTTTTAGAAAAAATAAAAAATAAATACAAGAAACAACCTGTTAATACGGTGGACGGCGTAAAGATTGAATTCGACAAAGAATGGGTACATTTACGTAAATCGAATACAGAACCTATTATACGTATCTATTCGGAGAGTACAAGTATGACCACAGCCGATAATCTGGCAAAAAAAATCATTCAGGATATACGTGAACTTATCAAAGAAAAAGTTGCATGATGAATTACGTTTTATTTGATGATGCAGGTTGGAGCGATTTACTGCCTCTTACTTTTACCCGCCCCGCCTGCGAAATACGCATCGGTATCTTAACCATACATGAAAAATGGGCGCTTCGTTTAAAAAAAGATTTTTCTTATAAAACCGAAGCATATTTAGCTGTAAAATTTTCGCTTCATGTAAATCAGCGGTATTCAACCTTGTTTATAAACGGAAGAATTTGCCCGGACGAAATTTTAGTAAATGAAATAAAAAAACTAAAGCTCGGGCAGGCTTTATATAAAGGACATACTTTACTTGCCTATCACGGCAAAGCGGGAGAAAAACTGATCTCTAAAACTAAGGCTGTAATAATTAATCATCCCTGGGATATTTTCATAAACAACGGAAAAGAAATTGCTAACGACTATACGTTACTCACCAAAGGCAGAAAAACAAAACTTCTTTCAAAAAGCAACCACGTAATTGGTAAAAGGGAAATTTTTTTGGAAAAAGGTGCGGAAGCAGAATGCGTTACATTTAATACGCTTAGCGGGCCTGTATATATAGGTAAAGACGCAGTTGTGATGGAAGGATGCTTGATACGCGGAGGTTTTGCCTTAGGCGAGCACAGCGAATTAAAAATGGGCGCCAAAATTTATGGCCCCACAACAATTGGTCCGCATTGCAAAGTGGGCGGCGAAGTAAACAACTCGGTAATTTTTGGTTACAGCAATAAAGCGCATGACGGATTTTTAGGCAACTCTGTTTTGGGCGAATGGTGCAATTTAGGCGCTGATACCAATAACTCGAACTTAAAAAATAATTACGGTGAAGTAAAGGCTTATAATTACACACAGCAAAAAATGATTGGCACCGGTTTGCAGTTTTGCGGCCTTATGATGGGCGATCATAGTAAAGCAGGTATTAATACCATGTTTAATACCGGAACCGTTGTTGGTGTTAACGCGAATATCTTTGGCGCCAGTTTTCCTCCAACACATATTCCTTCCTTTGTTTGGGGCGGAAGTGAAAAGATGGAGAAATACGAAATCAACAAAGCTTTGGAAGTAGCGCAGCGAGTGATGCAAAGGCGAAACATCCCTTTAACCGCTGCCGACAAGAAAATCCTGAAAACAATTTCAGAAGAGTAAAATAAAAAAATCCCGCCGTAAGCAGGACTTTATTTGATCTTTCTCGCGGTAAGAGGGAAAGAAAACTCTCCTTATATATGACTGATTTTAAGTTATGTAGAAACGGTTAACCTCTATGAGCATCTGGAAATAAATAAACAATGCTGCTTCCTATCATTAGAGAGGAAATGTTTATATTTGATAATGAAGTAAGCCTTAATTAGTAGCTTTTAACAATATTTGACACAACCCTTCTATTAAAACAAGCATCTATATCTACAAAGGAAGGTCTATTAACAAAAACATGCAGAAACTGATTAAAAAGTGCATTGAAGGTGATAGACGTGCAGAAAATGAACTCTACACTTTGTTTTCTGCTAAAATGTATGCGATATGTTACCGATATTCCAAAAACAAAGAGGAAGCTAAAGATATTTTACATGAAGGATTTTTAAAAGTGTTTGAAAACCTGAAGAATTTCAAAAATGAAGGAGCATTAGAAGGGTGGATACGAAGAATAATGGTAAATACCGCTATATACAAATACAGGCAAAGGTCAAAACTATATCCGATAATCAGTATAGATAATATCAGAGTATTACATCACAGCGACGAAGATATAATAAGCCGAATCAACGCAAAAGAATTAATTTGTATGATTCAGAAATTACCCCCGGCCTATCAAATGGTTTTCAATTTATATGTTTTTGAGGGATATAAGCATAAGGAAATTGCTGAGGAACTTGGTATTTCTGAAGGCACGTCAAAATCAAATTTTTTTGAAGCCAGGGCGATTTTGCAGCAGGCCATAAATGTTAATTATCAAAATATAAAAAAGGCTGTCAGCAGATGATAGATAAAAACGACGACATAGTTGACCTTTTCAAATCGGTTGTAGAGCCCTTTGAATTAGCCCCGCCTGAGGAGTCGTGGCCTTTACTTGATTTAGAACTGGAAAGAAGAAAAAACGAGAATTACAGAAGAATACTACTCAGGTTTAAAATAGCCTCTCTTGTTTTATTGATTTTACTAATGTCAAGTATTTTATTTCAGTTTTATCATTCAGGCAAAGAAACAAAGTATGGTTTTCCTTTCGCTGACCTAAGAAATAGAAAATCTACTGCTTATTTGGCTAAACCGGATTTACCTCTGATAAAAGATAAGGTTGAATTGGGAACAAGTAATATAAATAAAAATATTTTTCAAAATAGTTATGATAGTAAAAGTAAAGAGGAAATAATTATAAAAACAATAAATAAATACCATGCCCCCCTTGTAACAAATCAAAAGCAAAGCGTCTCGGGTTTAAAAACCGGAAAACAAAAGTATAGTGCCATTTTACCCATAACGACTGTGCCTAATCATACAGGTAGAGCAACTGATTTAAGTGCTTCTCAACAGGAAAATAACTCTATGTTTGCAGATACAAATATTTATTATTTACAGTCATCCGGCCCGCTGACAAAACCTTTGCCTGACACAACCATTGTAACAAAACCCCTTGAAATTGTAGACGTCACACAAAAAAATGAGCCTTTCTTAGATAGCTTGAATACTAAAAAAGAATCAGCAAATTCACGATTAACAGCATATCTCTTTTTCTCACCTGATTATACAAAACAATCCATTGTGGATAATCATAATGTTGACAATCAAAGCGAGGCGGATTATAAGAGTAGTGAATCACCTGATTTTTCATTTACAACCGGAATGAAATGTAATTACTCTTTCAATCGAAAATGGGGGATGCAATCGGGGCTTACTTATTCCTATTTTTCCCAATATATAAAGCCCGTATTAATTTTCGCAAGCAATGGAAGTGATGGAAGTCCTCATTACGCATTGCCTACTTCATATGGCATTGTTGAATTACCTAATTCTACTACTTCACCTTCAAAGGTTGGGGACAGCCTTTATTTAAAATCAGATTCACGTCAAGTGATTCAATTTATTAATCTGCCAATATTACTCACTTATAAGTTGGGAGGAAATAAATTAAGCTATTATCTTATGGCAGGCGCTTCTTTAAATATGGTTATTTCTGAAAAAGCCATACTTGATGAGCAGGGTACCCAGGAAATCATACATAAAGTGACGGGGTTAAGAGAATTTAATCAAAGCCTGATAGTTGGGGCTGGTATTGAATACTCACCAAAAAACAGATTTTGCTTTAGGGTTGAACCCACTTTTAAAAGAAACATTACTCCTGTTAACAAAAACAACCCTGTGTCAACTTATCCTTATTCCTTTGGTATAGCATTTTGCTTGGGCTTTCGATTTTGATGAAAAATCTGAGAAAAATCAAAATTGGACACAACCATTTTAAAAAAAGCGGCATCTATACTATTATTAAACCAATTACTATGAAAAAAATAATTATCGTTTTAGCGGCATTCACCCTGTTTTCATCATGTAAAAAGATGGAAGACTGGAATATATTTAAAAAGGAAAAAGAAAAGAATGAAAAAGCATGCCCTTCAGTTAATTCTTCAGATGTTCCTGCTCAGGTAACAAAAGCATTTGAAGTTAAATACCCCGGAGCTTCAGTTAAACATTGGTTCACTACAGATAATAAAGGTTATTGCGCTTTATTTATGTCAGGAGCTAACAAAAAAATAGTTTTATTTGGCCAGGATGGCGCATTCCAGAAAGAAACGGATATTAACCAAAACCAGGAAGGGAATAATCAAAACAATGATTGTAAGTGCCATATAGAGGATGGCGATTAATTTATTAAGTGTAAAAAAAACAATTAAAATTTAAATTACTGAAGTATGAAAGCAAAAACTATCTTTTCAATTTTAACTCTTTTAAGTGTAACAATTACTAAGGCGCAATGGGCGACAGAATCATCCGGATTTACTACCGTTAACAGGGGAATTAACAGTATTTGTGCAGTAAATAACAATGTTGTATGGGCAACCGCCTATGACACCAGCGCTAATCCGGTATCTCCTGTTAATGAATTTACGCGCACAACCAATGGGGGAGCTACATGGACTCCCGGAAGTGTTACAGGAGCAAATACAATGGATATATCCTCGGTTTGGGCTGTAAACAAAGACACGGCATGGATATCCATGTTAGATAACACGAATGGAGGAGGCGCTGTTTATCATACAAATGATGGGGGGACAACCTGGGCCCAACAAACTACCGCTACTTTTGCTGCTCCGGGCGGTTCTACAAGTTTTGTCCATTTCTTTGATAAAAATAATGGTGTTTGCGTAGGCGATTCGAATACCGGGTATTGGGAAATATATACAACTGCTAATGGCGGAACGTTATGGAGCCGCGTGGCTCAGGCTAATATTCCTGCTAATTTAGTTCTTGAATTAGGAAATCAGGGGGTATATTCATCGGTTGGAAATACAATATGGTTCGGAACAGATCACGGCAGGGTTTATAAATCATCAAACAAAGGCGCTACATGGACTGTTGTTGCAAGTGGATTATCTACTGTAACGGCTATTGCTTTCAGGGACACGAGTAATGGAATTATTACAAACGATACATTAATATACAAAACAACCAATGGGGGTAGTACATGGAGTAATGTGGCTTTTACCGGGTATCCAAAACTTGGTTGGTTTTCTCCCTTACCAGGTACTTCAGGCGGGTATATGAGCACCAATTTTATAGGCTCGGCATATACATTAAATGACGGGCAGACATGGACGACAGTAGATTCTTCTATAGTTCACGGGGCAGTTACATTTCTTAATTCATCCACAGGTTGGTCGGGCGGATTAAATACAAGTGCAACAGTTGGAGGTATGTATAAATGGACGGGCGCACCTTTAGAGATAAAATCGAATTCAACTTATTCTTCCGGTACACAATTAAATGTATTTCCAAACCCATTCAACAATCAGCTTACTATTAATATAAACCCGACCAATCACTCTTTTGGAAATTTCAGATTAGAAATACTTGATGTTTTAGGTAATCAGTTAATAACTGAAAGACTGCGGGAAAATAATTCTGTGTTAAACATTGATGGGTTGCCTAAGGGCATATATTTCTATAAAATTTTTGATTCAACTGTACTTATTGGCAGTGGCCGATTAATCAAAGAATGAAAAAACGAGTAGTGACCTACACAAATGTCTTCGCCGCGAAAGACATAAAAAAACTAGAAGGAAAAAACTCTTACTTAATCTGACAGACAGCATTTTTTATAATGTAAAACTATATGACTTTGCTTTTCACAACGGGAAGGGAAATTAAGAATTTTGTTCCGTTATTTTTTTTACTCTCTACTTCTATTGTTCCACCCAGTTTATCGATTGCTGTCTTTACAAGATAAAGCCCCAAACCAGAACCTTTAGAAGTTTCAGTTCCTCTGAAATACATTTCAAAAACCCTGTTTTGGAAAGAAGGTTCAATACCGATGCCATTATCTAAAAATACAATTTGAATCCGATTTTCAATTTTTGAAATTGAAATCTTTAGCCAGGGATTCGCAAAACTTAAGTCCCGGTATTTTATTGCATTTTCAATAATATTTTGAAAAACAGATTCCATAATTAATTTATTTGAAAAAAAAAGTTCTTCTAACATAATTTCTTTTGTAATGCTTATATATTGGAAACCTTCATAACCGACGAATCGCTTTAATGTTTCATTAATCAGTTCTCCAAAATTAATTTCATCATCAAATCTATCTATTTCCTTTATTTGCATGTTTTTCGCCAGGTTGATTAAAACTGTGTCCAGCTTTTTTGCGGAATAATCTATCATTGCCGAATAGTTTTTTATTTTCTCTTTATCATTCTCATGATGAATAAGGTCGGTTAATCCTAAAATTGAAGCAAGCGGGCCTCTTAAATCATGCGACGCTTTATAAATAAATAATTTAAGTTCATTGTTCGCTAATTTCAGTTCGCTGATATTTGTATGTATACCAATAGAACCGATAACATTTCCGTGAATGTCTAAATAAGGTGAACCGCTTATAAGAGTCCAAATTTTCTGCCCTCTCTTTGTTTTTATTAAAATCTCATACTGACTCGATTTTTTATCTTCCCTTTCTTTTATAACCTGCTCAACTTTTTTTTTGGATTCAATCTCATCCGTTAATAGATTTCTGGCTATCACTCCCTTTAGTTCACCGAATTCGTAACCCGTTTGTTCACAAAAAGCCTTATTTGCATACATAATTTGATCTTGATTGTTTACAATTAAAACTCCCTCATTCATCGTTTCCAGTATATTTTTCCATTGATGTTTTGGAGAATAATCAAATGCTTTGTATTTCACAATAGCAATCAGGATAGATACAGAAAAGATAGTAATTGCCGGTGTTGAAATCGGAAAGTCTTCAATTCCCAATACCAGGGGAAAAACAACTTCGGAAGTAATTCCTGTAACAAACGGGATGGTGTTTCCGGCTGCTATTAGGAGTGAGAAGTCTCTTCTGTTTTCATCTTTTCTTACTTTAAAATAATAAAGCCAAAATAATACAAACGTTACCAAAGAAGTTACCGTATTCCACATATAAATCATGTTTGTGGCAGTTGTGGATTTTGGATTTGCAATCCAATGCCATAATTCAGATTTCTCTACGGATACCTCGTAAAGCCCGCCAATTATACCAAATTCCAATAGGATTGAGGGAAGAAACAAAAAGGTTAAAATAAGATTATTTGAGAATTTTCTATCCCATTTTGTATACCGAAGAGCAAACAACAATCCAAAAGAAGTTATAAATACCCAGGGAGCCGCAGAAATTCTACTCCATTCCATAGCAGTTTCTGCCGTATTGCTTAGACGCATTATACCATCCAATGCCTGCGCAATGCCCAAAAGAAGCACGAATGCGGAAAATGCTTTATTCCTTTTGTTTTGAGGAAGAAAGAAAAACGCATATATAAATATGCTTATATCTGTAAGTGCAGGTATAATAAAGAGCAGAAACACTTCCCAATAATCGAAGCTTAGGTGAAATAAATTTTTTTGCATAATTATTTCGATTTTTAATGACAAAAACTTGCTACTTGCGTAATTCTTTTAAAAGAGTTATAATAACTCCTTCAGTTAATGGTTTACTTATAAAGTCTTTTACTAAAGGATTAGTTTTGGCCCCGTTCTTGTCAATCGGGTCAAAGGAAGATGAAAGAATGTAAATCATGAAATTATTTTTAATGTCAATGCACAATGTATCAAATCTATCAAGAAATTCCCATCCTGTCATTACAGGCATATTTATATCAAGCAGTAGTATAGTTTTAGAGGCTGAGCTTCTTTGCGAATGTTCATCTGTAATATAACTTAACCCATGCAACGGAGATATAAAATCTACTATTTTTATATCAGGCGCTTTTCGTTTAATTTGTTGTGTACAAATAATATTATTTATCGGATCATCATCAATAATTATAATTTCAGGAGACATGCTCTTCATAATTAAATCGTTTATTTAAAATTCTAATTCACCATTAATATACAAAATACCTGTTAAGCATAATACAAAAAGCGATTAAAAATATTTGTACGCGCTCAGTAAGAGACATACTATTATCGCTTATCTGGGTATCAATAATTTCACCGGCAGTAGAATTTATAAGAATGGTAGCCTTTGGATAACTATTTTGAATTGATTTGTAAATTGATGACTCGTTCAGTAATTCTGTACTACCAAAAGCAAGCACAAAATTGTATACTTCAGGATCTAATTTGTCCCCTCTTATAATTTTCCAATCATCTTCTTTTGTGTATTTTTTCTGTAAAATTTTCATATGAGATTGATTGTTTACGTAGTTATAATTACGTTCAACTAAATTTAAAAACTATAATTTTAAACAAAGTAGTTTGGAATATGAGATTTATGTAGTACAAACAATGACAAATTTAGCGGTCTAATCCGGCCCATCGATTTGTTTTGAAAGTAACCAATTTCCGCTTTATCATAGCCATAAAAAATTCTAGAGGGTGATTACCCAACCCTTTTTCGGAAATGGGTTTAAGCATATAATTTTCAAGTTGGGTTAGAAATTTATAATCTATATCCGCAAGAGTTAAGTTGGGCTTGAATTTATTTATCTTGCTTACGGTGGTACTATATCCTATAAAAGTACCCAAAGAAAGTAAGTGTTTTCTTTTTTCTAATTCATGATTAAAATATTCATAAAAGGTATTGGCTCCATTAGGCCTTAAATAAGCATTTTTAAAGGATTGAATGGTCAGCGGCTTATTTAGCATCTCAAACTTTAAAATTATTTGATTTATTTTTGTCTTTTCATTATCAAGATGAAGATTAACAGAGTTGTGGTTTTCAGCTTGGTTCGTAGCCCGTTCTCTATTCACATCCCAACAATACAAATCTTCTTTTCTTTTAATCTCGCTTTCTTTTAATTGGTCAGAGTTAAATTTGCGATATTGTTTTTTGAGTGGGATAAATTTTCCTGTATTTAATCTTAACCGTTGATTTTTTGATATCAGAATCAGTAGATATATAGCTACGCTTCCATCTTTAGCAGGTCTATCGGTTCTTATATAGAAATGAATTTTAAGGTTCATAAAATATTTATTTAAAATTTATACTTATTGAATTATGAAATGTTTCAAAACATCGTTTTGATTTGGTAGGTGGTCGGTTTTAATAAATAACTGGAAATGCTTTTATCTAAAAAAACGACACAGTAAAAAATAAATCTTTTATGGAGGCCTGAAAAAGGTTAAAAAAAGTTTGGTGGCACGCTGGTGGCACAAAAAGTGCAAATCCAGTAAAATTTTCTCTACTGGATTGATACACCAATAAGCTAAAAGTGCTGATAATGAGTGTAAATAGAAAACCCATGAAAAATTAATTTCATGGGTTGACGCGTATCCGCGGGATACGACTTACAAAGTTCGAATTTAAAACCCCTTAATGAACTGACTAATACCCGATTAAAAACGCCATTATCCCCTTATAAAATTTCTTCAGAAACAAAGGTAACCGTTTCCGATAATTTGACAATGGATTTAATAGCAATAAATGACTTTATTGACCTGATCGAAATACAAAGAACTTAGCTCTTTTATTTAGGAACCATCCATGATAAAACTGCAACAATTGCCCCCAGTAAGGTCTCAAAAATTCTAAAAAAACATAATATAACCAATTTGCTTTATACTTTTTCCACCAGCACCCTCTCACAAACGGTGTAGCTCAGTGTTTCAGACAGCCTCTTACCGTAACTTACGATCATAGTCCGATCAAATGGCTCAATGGATTTTATTTTAACTTTTAAACCCAACCTCAATTCACGGCTATTCAAAAATTTCAGAAACTCAACCGTTGTATCAATTACCGCCGCCAGCTTCATGATATCGCCTGTTTTACATTCACTCAGTTTATTGTATTGTTTCCATTCCATTTTTCCATTTTTATCAGGGATAGGGGAACCGTGGGGATCTAACTTCGGATAACCCAGTAACTCATCCATCTTCTCAAAAAATTCGGGAGCGTGAATATGCTCGACCTGTTCGGCTATTTCGTGGACATCCTCCCATCCAAATCCCATGTTTTGCACTAAAAACATTTCGGTCAGACGATGTTTGCGGATAATAATACTTGCTTCCTTTTTCCCTCTTTCTGTCAACCGGAGCGGTTTGTAACTCTCGTAATGTACCAATTTCTTTTTCGCCAGTTTCTTCATCATACTGGTAACAGTGGGCATTTTTATTCCCAATCGTTTGGAAAGTTCATTAACATTCACCTCTCCCGATTCATTGGATAAGTTGAATAACGCCTTGAGATAATTTTCTTCAATTAATGAATTCATGCTATAAAGATAAAGATTGAAATCATAGTAAAGTAACTCTTTGAGGCAATTATTGAAATATATTTGTTAGATAGTTCTAACTTATTACTTTTGTAGTATAAACAATTAGATGCTATATACGTGAAATTATTTAAAATAGGTAGAAAAAAAGTTTAAGATAAAGAACCATCCCGGTAATTTACATATTTTAGGATATGCCAACTTTTCACACGCACCGTCTTACAATACAGCAATAAATGGAATGAAAAATGGAGATAGCTCATTGCTAGATATAATCAGAGGCCATACAGCAGGTGTTCAATACGGCGGAGTAAAATATGGTTTTGGAATAAGTTTTAACCAAGAGCTTTCAAAAAGTATTGGTGTTTTTTCTCGTATAGGTTGGAATGACGGACAAACCGCTTCCTGGGCTTTTGCTGAAATAGACCAAACTGCAAGTATAGGAATGAGAATAACCGGAGATGTTATAAAACGTCCCCTTGATAATTTTGGAATAGCCTGTATTATAAACGGACTATCTGCCCCGCATCGCAATTACCTTAATGCAGGAGGCAACGGTTTTATTTTAGGTGATGGAAAACTTACCAACTATAAATACGAACAAATTTTAGAAACGTTTTATAAAGTAAGATTAAGCCGATGGCTTTGGGTAACTCTTGATTATCAGTTTACCATAAATCCCGGATATAATAAAGACAGAGGCCCTGTAAATATCTATGGCATCCGTACCCATGTTGAGTTTTAGATTTTAAAAATCAGACTGTTCTTTTTTGACCTTAAGGTTGCTATGAATATTTGTTAATTTGGATACTAAATTTAATCATTTCGAACTTTTAGTCGGAAATTAGGATTAAAAAAAGCGATTTAGATTAAACTAAATCGCTTTTCGTTGAACTAAACGCATCTAAATGCATCCGCGGTGAGGGGGGGATTCGAACCCCCGGTACAGTTTAACCCGTACGACAGTTTAGCAAACTGTTGGTTTCAGCCACTCACCCACCTCACCGGATATTTTGAGTAATTAAATGAACCCTTAGCTGAAAAGGGGTTGCGAAGATAATAATTAATTGTTTTTTGAACAAAAAAGATGGGGCTTATTGCCCCATTAGTTCAGCCAGTTTAGCTTCTAAATCAGGACCGCGCAGGCCTTTTCCAAGTATTTTGCCTTCTTTATCAAGCAATAAGTTAAAGGGAATGGATGTTACTCCGTAGATTTTACCGGCTGCATTTTGCCACCCTTTAAGGTCGCTTACCTGGGTCCATGTTAAACCATCCTTGGCAATTGCAGCCAACCACTTGTCTTTATTATCATCAAAACTAACACCTAAAATATCAAAGCCTTTGTCTTTGTATTTTTGATAAGCTGCTACCACGCTCGGGTTTTCCCTACGGCAGGGGCCACACCAGCTGGCCCAGAAATCTACCAATACATATTTTCCTTTAAATGAACTTAATGAAATATTTTTTCCGTTTACATCCGCTTGCGTAAAATCTATAGCCGGATAGCCAACAGTATTTCCTTTTATGGTGTTAATTTTCTCTAAAGCAAGTTTTCCGAATTTTCCTTTTTTTACTTTTTCACCCAGGACATTGTACATGGCATCATACTCACTTATTTGAGGCCAGTCAAATTGTATCGAAAAAATAATATACCCGCCTACATTTGAATTGGGATGTTGTTTTATGAAGTCGGTTAAATTTTTCGCATAAAAACGTTCTTCAATTTGTGCGGAATCGATAATGCGCTTTGTACCCTCAATATTACCCGTTTGATTGTACATATTGTGGCGTTGTATTAAGCCCGCGCGAACCGTATTGAATTTATTTACCAGTTCTAAAGAAGCCTTATAATCTTCCTGTGTTTGCCCTGCTTTTACACGCGCATTGGGAATAGAATCAAAATGCCCGTTAATTTCTACTTTTCCGCCATCAGCAAAAAATACTAAAGCGGCAGTAGAATTTTTCTTTGTCATGAACCAGAACATATTAGGCTCATGCAATTTCCCTTTAAAAGAAACTTTTTCTCCTTTTGCCTTTGCCGAGTCGGTATATAATACATCATTGTATTTGTGCATCATATAAATGTAGCTGTCGTCTTTTAAACCTTTAAGCGTTGCATTAACGGTAAAACTTTTTTCCTGGGAAAAAAAACGGGTGCTTAAAAGCAAGAACGGAACTATATATTTCATTTTAATCATCATTTATTTTTTAAAAAATCTTTTACCACACGTTCTGCTTCTTTGCATGCGGTATGTAAGTCTTCGTTCAATATAAAGCAATCAAACAGTTTGGCGGTTTGTAATTCTTTTTCAGCTTTTTCTACGCGCAGGGCAATGCTTTCCGGACTATCAGTTTGTCTTAATTGTAAACGCTCTTCTAAAATTTTAATTGAAGGTGGCATTACAAAAACAGCCAATGCGCGGTCTTTAAACTGATGCTTTAAATTTAAACCTCCCTGTACATCAATATCAAAAATAACGTCCTTGCCGGATGCCCAAACTTTTTCCACTTCACTTTTTAAGGTACCGTAATAGGTGCCGGCATATACTTCTTCGTATTCAAGAAAATCGCCGGTTTTAATTTTATTTTTAAATTCTTCATGGGTAAGGTAGTGGTAATCTTTTCCATGTTCCTCAACTCCGCGTTTTGCACGGCTTGTGGCAGAAATGGAGAAAGCAAGTTTATCGGGCATGGCTGCCGCCAAATGACGCACAATAGTTGTTTTGCCTGAGCCTGAAGGGGCAGAAAATATGACGAGTTTGCCTTGCCGCATGGACAAATATAAACTAAATTAAGCTACTATAAAACATGCACTTTTTTTGCCACAAATTGCACAAATTTACACAGATTAGGTGGCGCAAATTTTTGTTATTTTTTATAGATTAAATTATGTGACCATTCTACACTGTTTTTTTACTATTTCTCCAAAAACAACAATTAAATCTGTGAAACAAATTTGCGCAAATCCGCGAAATCTGCGGCAGAAATCAACAACCTATTTTCTCATTCACAACTTTTAAAATTCCGGCCTCCATAGCTATGGTTTTATTTTCAATTTCCCTGCCTTTGTCAATTACTTCCGCAACAAAACGTTTGTCATCGTAACCGGCTGCGTTAATACGCACATTCATAAAGGCGCCCATCACGGCACTGCGTGCACACAAGGCGCCAACGCCCGCGTCGGAAACAGAATTGGGATTACCTATTTCTGCCATGGCTTTTATAACTTCCATACTTGCATAAGAAGCCTGCATTACCTTAAGCGGAATTTCAATCGCGAATTTTGTAGCGTCCTGTATCGCTTGTGTGCGAATTGCTTTTTCCGCATCGGTTATTTTTGGTAAAGAAAAAGCCGTCATTATTTTATTGAAGGCAGCGGTATCCGCGTCGACTAATTTTACAAGTTCGTTTTTATAGCGCTCACCTTTCTCGGCCCAATTACTGAACTCTTCCCATTTATCATCCCATCCTTTTTTGTGTGAAGATAAATTGGCAACCATTGTAGCAAGTGCTGCGCCCAATGAGCCAACATACGCCGCTATAGAGCCTCCACCCGGTGCAGGGCTTTCACTTGCAGTCTCGTCTGCAAAATCAGTAAGCGACATACGGATTAATTTGCCGTCGGATTTATTCTGCAACATGTATTCGATGATGCGCTCTTCAGGTATAAAAGCGCCAAGCTCATCCAATCCCATAGATTTAACTGCAATTTTAATCAACTCTTTTTCTGAAACACCGATTGAACGTTTTTGTTTTTTTAAAAAATATTTCCCGGCATCCAACATTGCTTTAAGTGGAATTAATCCCACTAATTCACTTCCCGTAACACGAATGCCGCGCTCGGTTGCTTTGTTACACACTTCATCAAAAGCTATATGAACGGGAGTTGTATTGATGTTGGTCAGATTCATTGAAATTTGTGCCACGCCGTATTCTTCAATGTACCAGCCAATAGCTTTTACACATTTTAAACTTCCCGGAATAAAAACGGGTTTACCGTTTGCATCATTCACAATTTTTCCGGTCACAGGATTTCCTTCTCGTTTTACACGCCCGGCTTCGCGCACATCAAAGGCAATTGAATTTGCCCTGCGCGTAGAAGTGGTATTTAAATTTACATTGTAAGCCACTAAAAAATCGCGTGCGCCGATAACTGTTGCACCGCGTTTTGCATCAAATTCTGCCGGGCCAAAATCAGGTTTCCATTCGGGTAATTTTATTTTTTTGAAAAAGCCTTCATATTCCCCTCCACGTATAACCGACAAATTATTCCTGCTTTTATTTGCCTGCGCTGCTTCGTATAAATAAACAGGCAGGTGTAATTCCTTTCCAACACGTTCTCCCAATTTTTGCGCCCATTCGGCGGTTTCTTCCATGGTGATATTTGCAATCGGTATTAAAGGACAAACATCAGTTGCACCCATACGAGGGTGTTCGCCTTTATGTTTGCTCATATCAATTAGTTCGCCTGCTTTTTTAATAGCGATGAAAGCGGCTTCAATCACTGCTTCGGGTGTGCCTACAAAAGTTACTACGGTGCGATTCGTTGCTTTGCCGGGATCTACGTTTAACAAACGAACTCCTTCAACGCTTTCAATTTCGTTGGTAATTTGTTTAATCACATTCATGTCCCGCCCTTCGCTGAAGTTGGGTACACACTCAATTAATTGTTGCATAGTTTTTCTTTTTTATGGGTATTCGGTAACCGGCGCCAAACTCAAAATAACTGGCAACGGCCCAATGTGTTTTAAGTGTAACCATGGCTACAAAATTATTTTTTAAATAATAACGGATGCCGATGCGGTGAAAAAACAATCCGTCGTCGGTAAATTTAGAATAAAACATATAACCCATTTCTACCGGAAAACTCAATCGTCCTGCATTGTATGAGTAAGCAAATTTAATTCCTACCTGCGTGTTTTGTAAATTGGAAGAAAGTTTAACGCTGTCGGCTTGCAGAATAACAAGATTTGCGGGATTATAACAAACTTCAAGTCCTGCACCAAGTTTATGCGTGTTGCGTATGTTGTGATAATAGGTTGCCGAGTAATTCTGGGCGGTATAAATTTTTCCCAATACATCCACCTGGTTTCTGCCTAAAGTAAACCAAAGTAAAATTTCATTTTTAGAAACTCTTTTTGCGCTTGAATCTACCAAAGTATAGTTTGTTTTTTGCGCCGAAAGGAATTTATATACAAAGCCCGAATTTAAGGTAACCATATTTATTCCCAGATTGGGCACTCGTGCCCTTCCGTTAGAAGCATGAGAGAAGTTCAGGCCGCCTTCCCATCGTAATTTGTTGCTGATATCCCAGTGAAAATACCATTTAAAATTTACATAGGCGTTAAACGGGCTGCTTACTACATTGTTTTTATGATTGTCGATTGCGTTAAAATACACAGGTGTATAAGCAAGGCCGGGAGCTAACCGCATGTATAAACGGAATTTTTTTTCCTTCGCGTTTAAAGGGATTTCGTAAAAACTGAAAATAGCGTATACATTTCCGAGTTGTTTGGGATTATCTAAATTAAAAAAAGCAAAGCCAACACCTTGTTCCGGAAAATTATTTTCGTGGTGCCAGAGTTTACTGCCGTCGGTTGGTTTAATAAAATTAAGCTCAAAACCATTGATGAAGCCGTTCACCAATTGGCCCATGTTGTTATGATGCTGCAGTATAAAACCGAAATTATAATCGCCTCGCAGGTAAAAATCTTTTTTATCGCCCTTTTGCGCATATAGCAAAGACGACCCCATAAATACAAGTATAAAAACGATTTTTTTCAACTCCGTAAATATATTAAATAAGCCTCTAATGCAGTCCTTTTGCAATAACAAAAAAATTTTACTTTTGCTCTCATGCAATGGCTGTCTGATTTAGCTTCTTTAATTTATCCCCGAGTTTGCAACGGCTGCGGAAATACCCTGTTTAAACACGAGCAAGCCATTTGCAATTTGTGTTACGTTTCACTTCCCAGAACAAATTTCCATATGTACCCTGATAATCCTGTACAAAAAATATTTTACGGCAGGGCTGACGTACAGGCGGCAGGCAGTTTTTTACTTTTTCAGAAAAAAGGAAGTGTGCAAAAAATGTTGCACGCGCTTAAATATAAATCGAAACCCGAGGTAGGTGTTTTATTGGGAAAATGGTACGGGCAGGACCTTAAAAAAAACAATACTTTTTGCGATTGTGATATAATCATTCCCGTTCCTCTTCACAAAAAACGCATGAAGAAACGTGGCTATAACCAGAGTGAATTTATTGCCAAAGGCCTTGCAGAAGAATTGCAAATACCTGTTGTAAACGATGTGCTTTTTAAAAAACACTTTACTGAAACCCAAACGTTTAAAAGCAGGGAGGAACGTTGGCAAAATACCATCAATTCGTTCGAAATAAAGAATGAAAATCTGATTAAGGATAAGAAAATTTTGCTGGTAGATGATGTAATAACTACCGGTGCCACTACCGAGGCCTGTATTTTTCAATTAAATAAGTCTTCCGAAGCCCCTATTTCAGTGGCTTCTATCGCATATACGCTGTAAAAGGCAATTTCCTTTTAAAAAGGAATTGGCAAATGTTAAAATTACCGTAAATTTGAGTACAGATTTGTGAGAAAGATAATTTACATAACCTTCTTTTGTTTTATTGCCGCGTACGGATTTTCGCAGCACAGTAACACCATTTACCAAAGCTATGATGTATACCTTGGCGATACGATTAACCGTATTGATAAAACAGGGCATAAACAAGGACGTTGGATTTATTTCGGGAAAGATAAAGGCGGATGGATGCATCGTATGTTTAAACGCGAACAGGTAGTTGAAGAAGGCCACTACAAAGACGGGAAAAAGCATCGCCTCTGGAAAACATACCATCACACCAGCAAATTAAAAAGTGAAATTATTTATGTGGACGATAAACCTGACGGAAAAGCCCGGTTTTATAATGCCGACGGTAAAATTATGCTGGAGGGCGAATTGGATAACCACAAACTCATAGGCGAATATTTTGTATACGACTCAAACGGAAACCGCATAAAAAGGATCGCAACCACAGAGCCCGTTAACAGCTACCTGGAATTAAGCGGAAGTATTTCTAAAACTTTAGGAAAAAATCTGGAAGGGGTAAAAATTTTGGTTGAAAGAAATGATTTTGAAATTGCCAATATTACCACGGGTACCGACGGGGCTTTTAAACTTAAACTCGATTTGAATTTTGAATATACTGTCCGTTTTTCAAAACAAGGTTATAACGACCAATCGCTTTTAATTAACGCATACACCAATAATATTTATGATTCTACTATTTATTATCTTAAAGATTGGAAGGTAACCATGTATGATAATATTGCCTCGGCTGCCACTACCGAGTTGTTCGGTTTTCTATTGAATAAACCTTCGGGAAAAATTTATTTTAATAAGCGGAAAAAGAAATTTATGGCCGATGGCGCTTACATCCATTTATTTAAAAAAGAATTCAGCGACATAAGCGAAACTACCAAATTAATGTTGGCAAAAGCCGCCGAAGACAATAAAAAATTAGAAATAGAAAACCTGCGTATTGAAGCCGAGAAAAAAGAAAAAGAAATTGAACTTTTAAAACAAGCCCAACAATTACAGGATGCCGAGCTGCGAAAAAAAGAAGCTGAAATTCATGCGCAGCAATTAGAGGCCGAAAAACAAACTAACGAAGCCGCTGTTATTGCAAAAGAGAAAAAGATTAAAGAACTTTTACTTGAACAACAACAGGCACAATTGCACAGTCAGAAACTGGAGGCCGAGCAACAAACCAAAGAAGTGGAAAGGCTTGCTCTGATTAAAAAAATGCAAGACCTTGAATTGCATGAAAAAAATAAGCAACTTAATAAAACTTCCGGGGAATTAGCAGAAGAAAAAAAACAGGCGGAACTCACCAATAAAGAACTGGATGTAGTTAACCGCGAGAAAGCGGTGCAAGAGCAGGAACTGCAGCAAAACATGCGTTACATGTATATTTTGCTGGCCGGGTTGGGTATAGTAGGAGTGTTTTCTTTCTTCTTAGTGCGCAATATCCGTCAAAAGAAAAGAGCCAATGCTTTACTGGCACAACAAGCTTCCGAGATTGAAGAAAAAAGTAAAATCATTGAACAAAAAAATGTGGAAACGGAGCAAAGTATTGTTTACGCCAAACGTATTCAGTTTTCTATTTTAACTCCCCCAACCGAAATAGCCGCGCACCTGAGTAATTATTTTATTTTGTATAAACCGAAAGATATTGTGAGCGGTGATTTTTATTTCTTCTCCGAAAAATATGCCAATGCACGAAATAAAAACGGAGATGTAATCATAGCCGCAATTGATTGCACAGGCCACGGCGTACCCGGTGCTTTTATGAGCATGGTAGGCAATGAAAAATTAAAAGATGCTGTGGATGCCAGCCATGAACCCGGAATTATTTTACACGAATTAAACAAGCAGTTAAAACAGACCCTCCGCCAAAGCGGTGATGCAAATTCTACCCGCGACGGCATGGATTTATCACTCTGTAGTATCCCCGCTTTTTTTAACGGCGCCAGCGAAATGCAGGTAAAATATGCCGGTGCAAATCGCCCGTTATGGATAATTAAAAAAGGTGCCGATGAAGTAGAAGAATTAAAGGCAACCAAATGCGCCATTGGTGGCCACACAGCGGATACGCAGGAATTTTTACAACACAGCGTCACCTTACAGAAAGGAGATACTTTTTATTTGTTTACCGACGGATACGCGGATCAATTCGGCGGCCCTAACGTAAAAAAATTAATGACAAAGAAATTTAAAGATATTTTGGTTTCCATTCAGAATAAATCCATGCCCGAACAGCAAAAACACCTGGATAATTTCATTGAAGAATGGCGTGGTAACACCGAACAGGTGGATGACATCCTTGTTATCGGAATTCGAGTATAATTATACCGCGGAAAATATTTATTGAATTTTATAGGCACCAAGATCCGGAAAGGCTCTGAAATTACCTTCAATATCCGTGGGCCATTGACTGCTGTAGCTATTATTGCCGGTACCTTTTGCAGCAGAAGCAGCGGTGGATGAAATATGAAAATCATATGTGGCAGGATTATTAAAAACCGGCGGCCCGTTAACCAAATGTTGAGTCGTAGGAGCATACAACTGAGTTTTCATAATACAATAATCAAATTTAAATTTTGAGTGACTGGTAAACCCTCCAGCCAAAGTATCAAATTGAAATTCCTCAGCCAGATTTCCATCCATTATACAATTCCCGAAAAATAAACTGTCGAAAGGAAGTACAGTTGTTCCAATATAATTATTAAAGAAAAATGACTGTGTGGTTCGTGTTTGTGAGCCGCCGCCATTGTTCGTCTGACTCCAATAATTGGCAAAAGTACTTTGCTTAAAGCAATAACTTCCTCCGTATTGAAACACGCCTAAATATTTTCCGCAATTACTGATTATATCATTACCGCCCGTTACGGTGTAATTGTGTGCAAGTAATCCCGAAAAAGAACAATTCTGGATAATAGTATTACTTAGATTCAGTTTTCGCGTTTCATTTCCGATTGTGTTGTTCAAATAAGGTAAATCCAATCCGTCAAGCAGAGAGTAACCTGCGTGTACACCTATAAAACCATTTTTAATAATTGCATAATTGATGACGTTATTACCGCTTCCTTCGTTGATCCAAATTCTATCCCACTGCCCGGGCAAATCTTTGTATGCCGCTTCTAATCTGTCACCCAAAAAAGTAACAGGACTTGCCTGCGTTCCGTTAACCTGTATACTTCCGTACCTGTATACCCAAATGCCCGCGTTGTTGTGCAAATAAATTTTTGCGCCGGCTTGTATCGTTAAATTACAGGCAGAATCGACTACTGCGTATCCGTAAACCAAATGCGGTTTATCTGCCAGCCAGGTTGTGTTACAGGGTTCCACTTCATAATAAAGCGCTTGTGTGCTTGAAATGAGAATTTTTTTATTGGGCATGTGATAGTATGCATTTTGTCCGAATGCAATTAAATCGATATGTTGCGCGTTGCCGTTGGTTTCAAATAAAATCGAATCGCGGTAAATAAACGGATTCAGTAAATTATTGGGGTTGATGGTAACTTCCACAAAAATATACATGCTGTCGTGCGCGGCAATTTCAACATCGGTAAATGATTTTCCGGGAGTACCGTCCACATTCAATCTGAAAAAAGAAGAAGAACCTCTTGCCAGGCTAATAGACGAAATTTTTATTGCGCCATTGTTGTTATTGTGTACACGGAACAATTTGGTGGTTGAACCTATTTGTGTAAAAACAGTATCAAATAAAATGGAATCTTTGGTAAAAGAAATTTTTGCGGATGAACTGGTGATGAGCTTGTCTTTGCGACAAGAAGAAACAAGCGACACTATTAAAACGAGCACAGATATGGAGATGATTTTTTTCACTCAGGCATAACGCAATAAAGCAGTTTTTATTTTACGAGGTTTATTTTTTGAATTGTCGAACTGTTTATTTTCAGGAAATAAGAACCTGCGGGCACTTCATTTAAATCCATTGAAATTAATTTTGCAGGTGGATAAACCTCTTCTTTTATTCTTCTGCCTGTTAAATCAAATAATTCCACGCTAATTTCTGTGTGTTGAATTTCTTTAAAACGAATAAAAATAAAACCTGCGGAAGGATTCGGATAAATTAAAAAATCATTCCCATTTATATTTTCTACACCTGTAGTTTGATTGCTGTTTCCGTAAAAGAAATCCAGAATATATTTCATTACACTGTCGCGGCGGGCTGCTCCGTAAATAGTCTCAAACGGAAAAGCCATATAAACCAATTTACCGTTTTTTGTTCCGCCTGTAAATGTTCCTGAAAAATGTAGGCAGGCAATATCATTTACAGAACTTGTATAACGCAAATCACTCACGCTGCCATTTGTTGTAGAAATCACATCCGGATAACTTACATTATAAGTGCCGTGCGTTCCATTGTCAAATTTAACGGTATCCGCATAAGCAAAAATCGAATTGTTCAGCGGTTGCATTAAACTTGCATAGCAACTTCCCGCAGTGTTGTTGGGCGCATCCGCTACAAAAATACTTTTCAGGTAATTATTATAAAACTGTTTGTCGCTTACAGAACCAAGGTGGTCAAGGTCCCAGCCGATTTCAGAACCTGAAGTAAAAAACTCCCCGCCTTGTTGTAAATAAGCTGTAACAAAACTTTGTTCGGTTGTAGTGAAAGTTTTGTTGGCTGTGCTTTCTTCACCCAATATCCAATCAACAATCCGGTATTTTGACAGCTGTAATAAATTATCGGTTATGGCTTCGTTGGTACACGATTCTGTAAATTTCCCGTAATTAAAAATCGAAAAACCGTGTTGCCTTACAAAATCAAAAGTATTTCCGGTTATGATTCTGTCGAAACCATTTACCAGTAAAATACTGTCATTCTGTGAAGAAGGAACCGCGGCCAGTACTTCAGAAACCGTTGATGAAATATTATTTACCGAATCAAAAGCCGATATTTTTACAAAGCACAGTTGATTAGTTGTTAATCCGCCTATAACTAAATTATTTTTCGGAAGTTTTATTGCCGCACCGAATGAAGTTCCGTTACTGCTTTTATAAACATTGTAATGTGTAACTGCCGGATCGTTTTTTACAATAAGTTTTAATGAGCCTGAAGTATTTCTGATTAATGCAAATGACTGCGGAACATTCAGCGTTCCCAAATAATACGGATACCAGGGTTGAGCAATAACTCCCTCATCACTTAAAATCGGATTCAGAGTGGATGATTGTAATACAGCCTGAATAGTTGTGGGTGTATTTCCGTTTAACATACATGCATTTTGCACAAGGCGTATGCCGTGACTGTAATCCATGTATGTATCAGAATGAACATTTGTCATCGGTTGTATAGGAGTGCCGTTTGTTTGATGCCAGCCGTAAATAACTACGCGGTTTGCTATACTGTAAATAATGTTTGAAATGACCACGTCTTTTTTATCTCCGCCCGTCAATTCTCCCAAAGGATGCAACGATACAAATGTTTGCCGTAAACTATCCACCAACGAATCGTGGCGCATGAAATAAGGAACCGTTGACATTTGCGGGCCGGCAGGTAAAGGGTGCGGCGGTAAATGAACAGTACCAGTTTGCCAGATATCATTTACCATTTTGCGTGTCGGCAAGGTAGTTCCCGTTAAATTGCCAATACGTGTTGCCAGCATGGGGCTCATCGGGCATAAAAAATAATTTGTATCACAACCAATAGCTAAATAATCGGGAATAACGTAATAAGTTACACTTTGCGTTTGTGAACTGATAGTTGCAGTAGAAGTAACCGCAATCATCGTGCGATAAAAATCCGGAACGTTACCTGCCGCCACTTCGTTATAAATCATGGTTTCGCGATTGGTAAGGCTTAAGGTAGATGAGCTTATACTACTTGCAAACTGAAATCCGGTTGAAGCATTAGCTTGCCTTACCGGCAGGTTTAGTGTTTGAGAAAGCAAAATGCTTCCCGCAAAAAAAACCAAAACGCAAAAAAAATACTTTTTCATCCTGCCTGAAATCAAAACGCTAAGATAACCATATAATTTTTCTCTTCAACAGCATTTTGTTTAAAAGTCCGAAAACTCTTCCCCGCTTCTTTTGGGGCAAATTCTTATTATTGAAGCTTATTATGATGAAGTACAAAAAGGCTATTACGGTTATTATTCTTTCGATCCTGTTTTTGCTCTCGCTTTTTTCATGCGGAGGGGATAAAAACAAAAGTGAAACACGTACGGTTTTTCGGTATAACGAGCATGCCGGCATTACTTCTCTTGATCCTGCCGCCTCCCGTAATTTTGAACATAACTGGGTAATAAATCAATTGTACAACGGCCTTGTACAAATGAACGATGCACTCCAGATTCAACCCTGCCTCGCAAAAAGCTGGACGATTTCTGAAGACGGAAAAACGTACACATTCATTTTAAGGAGTGATGTTTTTTTTCACGAGAGCGAGGTTTTTGGTGAGAAAAAAACGCGCAAGGTAATTGCTTCAGATTTTGTTTACAGCTTTAACCGCCTCAATGATTCCAAAGTTTCGAGCGCAATGACTTTGATTGATAATGTTGACAAAGCAAAAGGATTTGAAGCTCCTGATGATTCTACTTTCGTCATCAATCTCAAAGAAAGTTTTTCTCCTTTTTTGGGAATTCTTACCATGAAATATTTTTCGGTCGTAGCAAAAGAAGCAGTCGAAAAATATGGCGAAGATTTTCGTAAACACCCTGTAGGTACAGGCCCGTTTGTTTTTAAGTTGTGGGAAGAAGGAACGCAATTGATATTGCTGAAAAACGAAAATTATTTTGAGAAAGACGGAGAAAATAAATTGCCTTACCTCGATGCCGTTTCTATTTCATTTATAAAAGATAAAGAAACCGGTTTCATGCAATTTATGAAAGGCGATATTGATATAATCTCGGGTCTGGATGCTTTTACGCCCAACGAAGTTTTAGATGATAAAGGAAGCTTAAAACCTTTTTACGCGGATAAGTTTACCTTGCAAACACAACCCTATTTAAAAACCGATTACCTGGGCTTTTTAATTGATGAGAAGGAAGAAGCGGTGAAGAATAATCCCATTTTAAAACGCGCTATTCGCCGTGCTATAAATTACGCCATCGACAGAGAAAAACTAATCAAACATTTTCGTAGTAATTTAGGAATTCCTGCTACTTCAGGTTTTATTCCTGGTGGTTTGCCTTCTTTCAATCCGCAGGTTGTAAAAGGGTACTCTTATAACCCCGATAAAGCACGTGATCTTTTATTGGAAGCCGGTTACCCTGAAGGAAAAGGTTTGCCCGAAATTACTTTGTACACAACTGAAACTTATTTAGAGATGTTTGAGTTTATCCAGGCACAACTGGCCGATGTTAATATAAAAGTTAAAATAGAAGTTGAAAAAGCGGAAATCCTGACACAGGCAGTAAAAGATAACAAGGTTCCTTTCTTTCGTAAATCATGGGTTGGCGATTATCCCGACGAGGAAAATTTTATGAGCCTTTTCTATTCAAAAAAATTCTCTCCTAATGGGTTTAATTATACGCATTACAACAACGCGGTGTTTGATAAAATGTATGAGCAGGCGCGCGTAACTTTAAATGATTCTGTCCGCAAATCTTTGTATCAAAAAATGGATCAGATGCTGATGGATGATGCGCCCATTGTTCCGCTTTATTATGATGAAGTGGTGCGCCTGGTAAGCAAAAAGGTTGAAGGATTAACCACCAACCCCATGAATTTGCTGAATCTTAAAAGAGTGAGGAAAAATTAATCAGTTCATTTTCGTCCCTCTTACCTCGTCTCTCGACCTTTCTATAATTTCTTCGCCTCCATGCTTATCTCCACGTTCGCGTCTTTCGGTAGCCTCGCAGCTTCAATGGTAGCCCTTGCCGGAAAATCTTTCGAAAAATAAGAGCTGTAAACCTCGTTAACCTGCACAAAACTATTCATATCTTTTAAAAAGATGGTTGTTTTAACCACGTTATCTAAAGTAAGCCCTGCTGTTTCAAGTAAGGACTTAAGGTATTCCATTATCAAACGGGTTTCGTCTTTAATACTTCCTTTAATAATTTTATTTGTAGCCGGATCCAATGCAATTTGTCCTGAAAGGTAAAGCGTATTATCAACCATAAC